>NZ_JBHTZD010000002.1:51854-65391 GCF_042790455.1 Streptomyces sp. NPDC056734 | reverse complement strand
CCCCGCCCGGCAGGCCACACACAGGGCCGCACCGGCCGTCCCGACGGACCCCCCCGGCTGCTCGGCCCCGGGCTGCTCCGCGACCCGGGGGTCCGGCGCCTGGAGGGGGTACTCGTCGGGCTCGGAGAAGGAGGCGGCGGCGGAGGCCGAGGCGGTGGCGTGCGCGGGAGGTGCCTCCGGCTCGGTCCGGCCCGCGCGGTGGTCGAAACGGACACCGGAGGCGGGCGCGGGGGCCGAAGCGGGGGTGGCGGGTGCGGGTGCGCCGGGTGCGGGCTGGGCGCCCGGAGCCGGGCGCGGGCCCTGCGGCGGTACGGCACCCAGCGGCGGCACACCGGGCGGCCCACCCGGCACCGGGGGACCCTGCGACGCGGGCCCGTGCGAGACGTGCCCTTGCGACACCGGCCCATGCGATACGGGCCCCTGCCGCACAGGCCCCTGAGACATGGGCCCATACCCTGGCCCACGCCCGTGCCCATGCCCCTGTCCCGACAACGGCATCCCCCCCGAATCCGTCCCCGGCAGATCCGTCGGCAGATGGGCCGCCTGGCTGCCGGACGCGTCCGGCGCGGCGGCCGGCCAGCCCGGTGTCCCGGCGGGCGGCCGAGGCGCCCCGCCGTTCAACGGCAGCGCACCCGGCGGCGCGGGCGGCGAAGGCGGCTCACCAGGAGGAACCGACGGCGATCCCGCCGACGGCGAACCCGCGCGGGGCGAACCCGCCGACGGCACCGACGGCGATCCACCCCCCGGCACAGGCCCGTTCAGCCTCAGCGTCGGGTTCTCGTCCGGCCGCAGTGGCACGGCGGACAGGTCGTAACCGCACGCACCGCAGAAACGGTCACCCGAATCCAGCGGTTCCGCGCAGCTCGGGCAATGGGACACAGCGGCCTGCGGGGGCATCTGCGGGGGCATCTGGGACATCAACTACACCCACGTCCGGGGGCGGTAACGGTTGGCACGTTCCACCAGGTCGATCCTTTCCTCGCCGCCCGGCGCCAGCCGGGCCAGCGTGCGGTACGCGCGCTCCAGGCCGAAGCGCAACCCCCGCTCGTCCAGCCCGTTGCCGAGCAACGTCCGTCCTCCGGCGGCGGAAGGGACGGAATCCCGGCCACCGGAGACTATCCAGTCCAGCGCCGCGCCCAGCACCTCGGTCGCCAGCCGCTCTCTGCGGGTGGCGTCCAGACCGTACGCGTTCAGCGCCTCGACCTGGCCCGCCGCCGCGCTCAGATCGTCCAGGAACGGCACGTCGGAGCCGGTGGCCGTGCGGTGCCGCAGCCGTGCCCTGACGGCCGCCACGCGCGCGGCCGTGTAGTGGATGGACGCCTCCGGCACCGATTCGAGCGTGCGTACGGCACCCGCCCGGTCCCCGCTCGCGAGCTGCACCCGCGCCAGACCGAACGCGGCGCTGACGAAGCTCGGGTCGGTCGTCCACACCAGCCGGTAGTACTCGGCGGCGTTGTCCAGCTGCCCGAGCACCTCCGCGCACAGGCCGAGGGCCAGCTTGGGCGCGGTCTCGCCGGGGAAGGCGTCGTAGATCGCGTCGAAGGCCAGCGCCGCGCCCTCGAAGTCGCCGGTGACCAGCGCGGCCACGCCCCGGTACCAGACCACCCGCCAGTCGTCGGGCCGCTCCGCCTCCAGCCGGACGAGCGCGTCCAGCGCGGTGCCCGGATCGCCGTTCTCCAGCCAGGCCCGGATCTGCCGCAGCCGGGTCTCGGGGGAGGGCGCGGGCGCCGCGTTGAGCGCGGCGATCAGCTCACCCGGCGCGGACGCCATCAGACCGGCCAGGAAACCGGCGTTGGGATCCCCGGGATCCACACGCGGCACAGGCAGCGCCAGCGCCGCCGCCGAGCTGTCCATGGACCGCACCAGCCGGGGAGCGGCCGGAGGCAGCACGCCGGCCGCGACGCCGATCACGGACGCCGGCGCGGCCGACACCGACCCCGACGACGACACGGACGCCCCGGCGGACAGGGCCCCCGTGAACGAGGTCCCGGAGGACGAGGCCCCGGCGGGCAGAGCCGCCCCCGGCACCGCAGACAACGCCCCCGGCGACGACGCCGTACCCAGCGACGTACCCGGCGCCCCCGCCGTACCCGTCGAAGGCGACACCCGCGGCACCCGAGCCGCCCCCCGCCCCACGATCTCCCGCGCCCCCAGCCGGGAGACCTCCCCCTCCAGCTCGGCGAACAGCTCCGTGTCCGGTACGCGCAGTTCCGGCCCGAACAGGGTCGACAGCGCGGGACGCGCCCGGCCCGTCTGCAGCGACACGACCTCGCGCAGCACCCCGGTCAGCTGCTCGGTCATCTCCTGCGCGGAGGCGAACCGGCGGATCGGATCGGGGTCGGTGGAGCGCACGAGCAGCCGGTAGAACGACTCGTACCGCTGGAACACCTCGATACGGTCCGGGTCGGGCAGCGAGTCCACGAACACACTCGTATAGCCCGCGAAGTCGAATGCCAGGACGGCGAGCGTACGGCCCACGGTGTACAGGTCGGACGCCACCGACGGGCCGGTCTCGGCAACCTCGGGGGCCTGATAGCCGACCGTGCCGTAGATCGCGGACTCGTCGTCGTCCAGGCGGCGCACCGCGCCCATGTCGATCAGCTTCAGCTCGTCCTCGGTCTGGATGGCGTTGTCGACCTTGAAGTCGCAGTACAGGAGGTTGCGGCTGTGCAGATGGCCCAGCGCCTCCAGCGCCTCGATGCCGTACGCGCACGCCTGCTCCACCGGCAGCGGATCGCGCCGGCCCTCCGGTGTACGGCGGTCGTTGGCGATCTCCTTGAGCGACTTGCCGCCGACGTACTCCATGACGATGTACCCGTCCAGCGAGCCCGTGCGCTGGTCGAGGTGCTCCACGAAGTTGTAGATCCGCACGATGTTGGCGTGCTCGATCTCGGCGAGGAAGCGCCGCTCGGAGATCGCGGCGGCCATCGCGTCCTGGTCCCCGGTGTCCAGCAGGCCCTTGAGCACCACCCACCGGTCGGAGACCGCGCGGTCCACGGCGAGATAGATCCAGCCCAGCCCGCCGTGCGCGAGGCAGCCCACCACCTCGTACTGGCCGTGCACCACATCGCCGGTCTTCAGCTTCGGGACGAAGGAGTACGGATGCCCGCACTTGGTGCAGAAACCCTCCGTGCGTCCCACCCGCTCGCCGCGCGACCGGCCCACCGCCACCCCGCAGTCCGAGCGCGAGCAGAACCGCTTGCGCTCGGGCACCTCCGGGTTGTCCAGCACCATCACGCGCGGATCCGGGCGCGGGATCGGCGGCACCTGCACCAGACCGGCGCCCAGCCGCGCCCGGGACACCGAACCGGCCGCCGAACCCGAACTGCGCACCGACACCGAGCGGCCCGTCACCCGCCCCGACACCGAGCGCGACAGCCGGCCCGACACCGAGCGCCGCGACTTGGCCGACTGCGACGACCGCGACGACTGTGACGACGTGCGGGAACTGGCGCGCGCGCTGGGGCGGGACCGGTTGCCGCCCGTCGAGCCCCGGCCGCCGGTGATCCCGGTGGGCGGCGAACTCACCATGCCGTCGGGCGACACGACCGGCGCGAGGCCGCATGTGTCGCAGTACAGCTCACCGCCGCCCACATCCTCGTACGCGCCCTCGCAGCCCGGCCGCTGGCAGGTTCCCTGTCCCTCACTCATGACGCCTCCCCCTACCGCCTGTGGTCCTCGGGCATGTACGGCCCGCTCAGCAGTTCGGCCGCCGCCCGCTGGTAGCGCAGCACCGCCTCCCCGGCGACCCGCAGATCGCAGGGCGCGCTCCACAGCATCCGCCGGGCGGCGTCGTACCGCTCCACCAGCATCGGGTCCTCCGCCAGGCCGTGCCGGGCCACCTTCGCCTTGTACGCGTCGAGCCGGCCGCGCAGCTCCGCGCGGACCGCCAGCGGCGCGGTGACCGCCGTCAGCGACTCGCGGGCGCGCAGCAACTCGTCCTCCGCCTTGCTCTCCAGCGACTCCAGCAGCGGCGACAGCCGGTGCCACTGCGCGTGTCTGCGGTACTCGGCCGCCGTCGCCAGCTGCTCCTGCAACACCGTCGGCGGGCCGCTCACCACCGGCACCTCCGTCGCCGCGATCTTCGCCAGCACCTCCCCGCGCGCGGTGCGCGCCTCGGCGAGCGTACGGTCCGCGCGGCTGAGCACGTCCCGCAGCCGGATCAGCCGCTGCTCGGCGTCCTGCCGCACCCCGAGCACGGCGTCGATCTCCCGGCGGACCTCCTCCAGCGCGCGTGCCTCACGGTCGTAGACCGCCGTGTCGGGCCGGCCGCCGCCGGGCGCCGAACTGCCCTGCGCGGGCAGCCAGAACGCCAGCGGATCGGAGATCACCTGCTCGCGCAGCGCGGACAGCGTGCGCGTGATGCGCTCCAGGTCGTCACCCGCCGGGTGCTCGCCGGGGCGCACGCCCACGGAGTGCGCGAGCTTGCGGGTGCGCTGGAGTTCGGCGGCCAGCAGATCGATCCGCGCGGGCAGCGCCGACCACACCGAGTCGGCGGCGACCACCATGTCCAGGGAGGACGCGTACAGCTCGTTCATCCGGTCCACCAGCGTCGCCAGCGAGAAGCTGTGGCTGAGCCGGCCGGCGCCGTGCAGCGTGGGCGCGTTGACGGCCGTCGCGGCGCTGCCGGCCATCGCCACCGACTCGCCGCGCAGCAGGTCCGTCAGCTCCATCAGGTCCTCGCGGGAGGACCAGCGGCGCCGGGCGCGGGTCTCGCGCGCGCTGCGCAACGCGGCCGCATAGGCGTCGAAATACGCCCACAGCAGGGTGATCGACGCCTCGGCGGTCTGCCAGCGCTCCTTGGTGGTGCCGGTGAGCTGGGCGCCTTCCAGGAGTCTGCGGCCGGCGTGGTCCTGGAGGGCGAGCAGCGAGGTCTCGATCGCCTCGTGCTCCGCGTCGAGCCGCGCGAGCGCACGGTCCACCTCGTCCCGGTCCATCACCGGCCCGGTGGATCCCGTGCCGCCCATCGATCACCTCTCGCTGCCGTCGCGTGCCATCTCTGTCATCTGTCGTCTGTCCGTCGTGTGTCTGCCGTCTGTTGTCCGCCGTCCGCGGTGGTCAGCGGTAGGCGGGCACCGGCGGGGTCGCCGACTCCGAGGTGGTGCCCATGGTGTCCGACAGCCAGCGGTTGTACGAATCCTCCCAGCCGCCGTCCTGGCGGTAGTCCTCCAGTATCTGGTTGACCCGGCGCACCAGGTCGTCCGCGCCCTTCTTCATGGCCACGCCGTAGTACTCGGTGGTGAAGCGCTCCCCCTTGAGCATGACCGTCGGGTCCTGCGCGGCCTGGCTCGCGGCGAGCGCGCCGTCGGTCACCACCGCGTCCACCTCGCCGAGCTGGAGCCGCACCAGGCAGTCGAGCTGGTTGGGCACGGTCGTGGTGATGTCCGCGCCCCCGGCGAGGTCGCCCGCCTTCTGGTCGGCCTCCAGCCGCTCGTACGCCGTCGAACCCGACGCCGAGCAGATCCGCTGGTCGGCGAGGCTGTCGTCGTACCCGCTGATCCCGGAGGTGACCGGTGCGAGGACCTGCTGGCCGGTCAGGAAGTAGGGCGCGGAGAAGGAGACCTCCTCCAGCCGGGAGCAGCTGATCGTCATCGTGCGGACCACCATGTCGACCTGGCCGCTCTGGATCGCCGGGATGCGCTGGTTGGTGGGGATCGCCTTGAAGCGGATGTCGTCCGGGGAGCCCAGGAGTTCCTGCGCGATGCGGCGCGCGAGGTCGATGTCGAAGCCTTCCAGCTCCACGTCGTCCTCCTGGCTGTTGGGGTCGCGGTATCCCCAGCCGTAGCTGTTCTGGTCGACGCCGACCAGGAGATAGCCGCGCTCCTTGATCGCCTCGACGGAGGCGCCGTCGACGGTGTCCGGGGCCAGGCTCTGGTCCTGCGGGTCCGTGCACGCCTCGGCCTTGTCCCGGGCCTGCACCTGGGAGGCGTCGGCGACGCCGGAGCCGCCGATGCCCGTACTGCCGTCACCGCCGCGCGAGGCGGTCGGCAGCAGCAGCGTCAGCAGCGCGGCCAGGGCACAGACGATCGCCATGGCGCCCACGCCGCCCCAGCCCCTCAGACTGGCCCGCACCCGACGTATGTGCATCGTCACGCCCCCTTTCACCACGCCCCCTTTCACCGGTACTCCGAAAGCCTGCGGCCGATGCCCGCGACCGCGCCCGCCGCGCCGAGCACGGCCAGCACCGCCGCGCCCACCGGCAGCCCGGTCATCGCGTCGAGGCCGCCGCTCGCCGCCGTCTCGAACTCCTGCTCCTCATGGACCAGCGCGTCCGCCAGACTCTGGTCGACGGCGTCGAAGCACTCGCCGGTCGCCTCGTCCTCGGGGGCGTCGCCGATGATCCGGTCCAGCGCCTCCTGGTAGTCGCCCTCGTCGTCGGCCGCGCGGGCCTCCGCGTGCCGGACCTGCCACTCCTCCATGTTCGCCGTGGCGGCCGTCACCGGCTGCTCGCCGGAGGGATCGTCGGCGAGACCTCGCGCGGCGTCCAGGCCCTCGGCGAGCTTCGCCATCGACTCCTGGAACTCCACGTCGAACTTGTCCTGGAACTCGCCGTCGACCTCGACGGTCTCGGCGCCGCGGTTGACCAGGGTGAGGTTCTCGTTGCCGCGGGCCTTCAGGGCGGCGATCTGGGCGTCATGCAGCACGTTGAGCGAGCGGACGCCGTGCTCGTAGGAGTCGTTCAGCCCCGCGCGGGCCACGCTGTGGCCGACGACCAGCCACAGCAGCACCACGACGGTGGCGCCGGACGCGGCGACCAGACCGTGGTTGAGGACCCGGTTGGTGCGCCGGTACGTGCGGTGCTGGGCCCAGCCCAGGGCGCCGAGGGCGGCGAGGCCGAGCACGATCGCCACCCACGGGTAGGGCGTGGCGTCCGCGTAGTCGTCGTCCAGCCGGTCCTTCTCCGTGGTGTACAGCTCCTCGGCCGCGGGGAGCATCTCGGTCTGCATCTTGTCGTTCGCGTAGCGCAGATAGGCGCCGCCCAGCGGGTAGCCCTGGCGGTTGTTGGCGCGGGCGCGCTCGATGAGGCCCTTGTACTCCGGGAGCAGCCGGTTGAGTTCGGTGATCTTCTGCGCCGACTCGGAGCCCGGGTCGGAGCTGTTGGCGGCGCGGACCAGGCCCTCGGCGGCGGTACGGATGTCCTGCTCGTACTGGGTGCGCGATTCCTCCGTCTCCTGGCCGCCCGCCAGGAAGCCGCTGGAGGCGGCGGTGTTGGCGCCCGCCAGCGCGCGGTAGATGTCGGCGGCGGCGGAGCTGAGGGGCTGGCTGGTGTGCAGGACGTCGTCGGCGGCCGAGGAGCGCTCGGAGGTCTGCCAGGCGGTGACGGCGCCGAACGCGACGACGAGCAGGGCGAGGACGGCGCCGATCACGCGCAGCCGGCCGGGCTCGGTGGTGGCCGCGGCACGCACCTGGTCGAAGCCCTCGGCGAACGCGGTGCGCCGGGGCGGCGCCGGTGGCGGCGGGACCGCCGGGGCGGCACCGGACGGGGCGGTGCCGGGCTGGGGCGGGATCGCGGGCATGGTGGGAGTGCCCGTGCCGTTTCCGCTGCTCGGGCCCGGTGGTGCGGTGCTGCTCCTGGGCGGTTGTGTCACTGCCCGACCTCCCCCATGGTCATCCGTCGCCGCAAGTATCGCTCCCGGGGCCGACATTCGCATCGGCCTTCACTGGATCTTGCTTTTCGCAGTGCTCCCTCCCCATGAATACGCCGGTGGAATCGGTTCGGTTCCCGTGGCGCGGGGGCGGGGGCCGGGGAGGTGCGGGGCGCGGTGGAGAGGGGGTGCCGCCGCGTGAGCCCGTGCCACCCCAAAGAGGGATGAATGGGTGTGATCTGATGAGCCGTCGGGTTCATTCGCGCCCCGCCAGGACCACGGGTTCGCAGGGTGCGGTCGCGTCCCGTCGGAACGGCGGGCCCGCCCGCCGCGGCGGGCCGGCAGGGCGGGCCCGCCGGTCACATCCAGCCGGGGGCAGGGCGCACCCCGCCCGCCGGCCCGTCGCTAGAACCGCTCCCTGAGCCGTTCCTGTGCCTGTGCCCCCGCCGCCACCCCGTCGAGGCCGAGCAGGGCGGCGCCCAGGACGGGGCTCGCGGTGACCACCTTCGCGACCGCCTTGGGGGCCCGCTCGGCCAGCAGGTCCCGGATGCCCGTGTCGAGTTGTCCGTGACGGGCGGCCAGGACGCTGCCGCCGAGGACCACCGGTGCGGCCTCTTCCAGCAGGTCCAGACGGGTCAGGGCGACTGTTGCCAACGTTGCCACTTCCTCGGCGAGGCGGTCGATGAGGGAGCGGGCCACCGGGTCGCCCGTCGCGGCCGTGCGGAACAGGACCGGGGTCAGCTCGTGGCGGCGGTGCGGGGCGATGTGCTCGAAGTGCAGCGCCTCGATCAGGGCGGACATGGAGGGCAGCCCGAAGTGCGCGGGCAGGGTGCGCATCAGGTCGGTGGGGCCGCCCCGGCCGTCCTCCGCGCGGGCCGCGTGGTACAGGGCGTCCTCGGCGAGTCCCCAGCCGCCGCCCCAGTCGCCGGAGATCCGGCCGATCGCGGGGAAGCGGGCGGTACGGCCGTCCGGCAGCATGCCGACGCAGTTGATGCCGGCGCCGCAGACCACGGCGACGCCGCGCGGCTCGGTGACCCCGGCCCGCAGGATCGCGAAGGTGTCGTTGAGCACCTCGACCGTGCCGCCCCAGCCGCGTGAGCGGATCGCCACGCCGAGGCGTTCCTCCTCCACCGGGAAGTCGGCGTTGGCGAGACAGGCCGCGATGTGGTCCACCTGGGCCACCCCGGCCACGGCGAGGGCACGGTCGACCGCCTCCGCCAGGGTGTCCACGGCCGCCGCCACGCCCGTCGTCTGTGGCTGGAACCCGCCGCCGCGGGCCGTGGAGAGCAGCTCGCCGTGCTCCGTCACGACCGCGACGTCGGTCTTGCTGTTCCCCGCGTCGACGGCGAGGACCAGGGTGCTCATGCCCACGCGAGGTGCTCCCGGTTGTGCGCGATCAGCCGGTCGGTGAGCGCGTCGGCATACGCGTGCTGGCCGATCAGCGGGTGCGCCAGCAGGGCCTTGAAGACCCGCTCCCGGCCACCGCTCAGGGCGGCGGTGAGCGCGAGATCCTCGTAGGCGGTGACGCTCGCGATCAGCCCCGCGTACAGCGGGTCCACGGCCGCCACCGGCAGCGGGGCGGCGCCCTTGGGGCCGACGGCCGCCTGGACCTCGATCACCGCGTCGTCCGGCAGGAACGGCAGGGTGCCGTTGTTACGGGCGTTGACCACCTGGTAGGGGCTGCCGCCCGCGCCGCCGAGCAGGGCCGCCGCGAGATCCACGGCCGCCTCCGAGTAGTAGGCGCCGCCGCGCTTGGCCAGCAGCTCCGGTTTCTCGTCCAGTTCGGGGTCGGCGTACATCTTGAGCAGTTCCCGTTCCATCTCCGCGACCTCGGCGGCCCGCGAGGGCTTGGTGCGCAGCTCCTCGACCACCTCGTCGTGGGCGTAGTAGTAGCGCAGGTAGTACGACGGGACGACGCCGAGCCGTTCCACGACCGTGCGCGGCAGCCGCAGGTCGGCGGCGATGCTCTCGGCGTGTTCGGCCAGCAGCGACGGCAGGACGTCCGCGCCCTCGGGGCCGCCCAGGCGCACCCCGGTCTCCCAGGTGAGATGGTTCAGGCCCACATGGTCCAGATGGACCTCGGCCGGGGACACACCGAGCAGCCGCGCGAACCTCCGCTGGAAGCCGATCGCCACATTGCACAGCCCGATCGCCTTGTGCCCCTCCTGGAGGAGGGCGCGGGTGACGATGCCGACCGGGTTGGTGAAATCGATGATCCAGGCGTCCGGGCTGGCGCGGCGGACCCGCTCGGCGATGTCGAGCACCACCGGTACGGTGCGCAGCGCCTTGGCGAGGCCGCCCGCGCCGGTGGTCTCCTGGCCGACGCAGCCGCACTCCAGCGGCCACGTCTCGTCCTGCTCGCGGGCCGTCTGGCCGCCGACCCGCAGTTGCAGCAGCACCGCGTCGGCGCCCGCCACACCCGCGTCCAGGTCGTCGGTGGTCACGATCCGCCCGGGGTGGCCCTGCTTGGCGAAGATCCGCCGGGCCAGTGCGCCCACCAGGTCCAGCCGCTCGGGCGCCGGGTCGACCAGCACCAGTTCCTCGACCGGCAGGGTGTCCCTCAACCGCGCGAATCCGTCGATGAGTTCGGGTGTGTAGGTCGAGCCTCCGCCGACCACGGTGAGTTTCATGTGGTGCTAACCCTTCACTCCGGTGAGTGTGACGCCCTCGACGAACGCCTTCTGCGCGAAGAAGAACACGAGGATCACGGGGGCCATGACCAGGACGGTCGCGGCCATGGTGAGGTTCCAGTCGGTGTGGTGCGCGCCCTTGAAGGACTCCAGACCGTAGGACAGGGTCCAGGCCCCGGGGTTCTCCGAGGCGTAGATCTGCGGTCCGAAGTAGTCGTTCCAGGCGTAGAAGAACTGGAAGAGGGCCACCGCCGCGATGCCCGGCCTGGCCATCGGCAGCACGACCTTGAGCAGGGTGCGCAGCTCGCCGCAGCCGTCCACCCGGGCCGCGTCGAGGTATTCGTCGGGGATGGTGGTGAGGAACTGCCGCAGCAGGAAGATCGCGAACGCGTCGCCGAACGCCATGGGGATGATCAGCGGCCACAGGGTGCCCGACAGATCCAGTTGCTTCGCCCAGAACAGATACATCGGGATGATGACGACCTGCGGCGGCAGCATCATCATGGAGATGACCAGCATCAGGGTCAGGTGCCGGCCGCGGAAGCGGAACTTGGCGAGCGCGTAGGCCACCGGAACGGAGGACACGACTGTCAGGAGTGTTCCCAGTCCGGCGTACAGCAGCGTGTTGCGCCACCAGGTCAGAAAGCCGGGCGTGTCGAGGACCTTGGTGTAGTTGTCCCACTCCCAGGTGTCCGGCACCAGATCGCGGGTCAGCGCCTGCTGGTCGTTCATCAGCGAGGTGAGGACGACGAACACGAACGGCAGGACGAAGAAGAGCGCGGCGGCCACACCGAGCGCGTGCACGCCGATCCACTCCAGGACCGCCCGGCGGCGGGCCGTGCGCCGTGCGGGGGAGGGCGGGTCGTCCGTCCGCGCGGGCCGCTGAAGTACCTGGGTCATCGCTCACCTGCCGAGATCAGTCCGCCCCTGCGGCGCATCAGCAGCGCCGTGAACGCCATGGACAGCGCGAACAGCACCAGGGCGACCACACAGGCGGCGCCGTAGTCGAAGCGCTGGAAGCCGAGGTTGTAGACCAGCTGGGGGAGGGTCAGGGTGGATTTCTCCGGATAGCCCGGCTCGAACTGCTGGCCGGAGCCGCCGATGATGCCGGAGGAGACCTTTCCGGCCACCAGTGGCTGGGTGTAGTACTGCATGGTCTGGATCACGCCGGTGACCACCGCGAACAGCACGATCGGTGAAATGTTGGGAAGGGTGACGAACCGGAACCGCTGCCAGGCGGAGGCCCCGTCCAGCTCCGCCGCCTCGTACTGCTCCCTGGGCACGTCCAGCAGCGCCGCCATGAAGATGACCATGAGGTCGCCGACGCCCCACAGTGCCAGCGCGGTCAGCGCGGGCTTGGACCAGTCGGCGTCCGTGAACCAGCCGGGGGCCGGCAGGCCCAGCCCCTCCAGTACGGAGTTGACCGGGCCGGTGCCGGGGTTGAGCAGGAACACGAAGGCCAGCGTCGCCGCCACGGGCGGGGCGAGGTAGGGCAGATAGAACAGGGTGCGGAAGACCCCCGTGCCCGTCCTGATCTTGGTGATGAGCAGCCCGACGCCGAGCCCGAACACCACCCGGCAGGTCACCATGACCAGGACCAGCCACAGGGTATTGCGCAGGGCCGGCCAGAACATCGGATAGCTCTGGAAGACATACGTCCAGTTGTCCAGGCCCCGGAACTCCGGGACGCCGAACCCGTCGTACCTCATGAAGGAGAAGTACACGGTGGACAGCAGCGGGTAGGCGAAGAAGACCGTGAACCCGATCAGCCACGGTGACAGGAAGGCCACCGTCCGAAGCGCCGACGAGCGGCGCTTCGCGCGGAGCGTGGGGGTGTGGGTGGCCATCGACCGCTACTTCGCCTGCTCGATGTCGGTGTCGATCTGCTGCGCGGTCTTCTCCAGCCCGGCCTTCAGGTCCGTCACCTTGCCCGACTCGTACTGGTAGCCGAAGTCCTGGAGGGTCGTCTGGTACGTCGAGCCGTTGACGGAGGCCGGCGGGGTGTTGGACTCGGGGTGCTGCGCGATGTCCAGGAAGGTCGTGAACGCGGGGTCGTGCTTGAGGTCCGGGGACTTCAGGGCCTCGAAGGTGGAAGGAACGTTGCGGATCGCGTTGGAGAAGGCGACCACGGCGTCGGTGTCGGTGGTCATGTACTTCACCAGCTCCCACGCGGCGTTCTGCTTCTCGCTCTGCGGGGCGATGCCCATGATCGTGCCCGACAGGAAGCCCTTGCCGTACTCGTCGACCTCGTCGTCCGCGACCGGCATCGGCGCGGTGCCGATCTCGAAGTCCACGCCCGCGTCCTTCGCCATGCCCAGCCGCCACTCGCCGTCGAGCTGCATCGCCACCTGACCGGTGTGGAAGGGGTGCTCGGCGCCCCACTCGTCACCGAAGGTGTTGCGGTACTTCTCCAGCTTCGCGAACCCGCCCAGCGCGTCCACCAGCTCCTTCTGGTACGTGAACATCTCCGCGAAGGCCGGGTCCTTGGCGATGTTGGACTTGCCCGCGTCGTCGAAGTAGGTGTGGTCCCACTGCGACATGTAGTGGTCGACGACCGTCTCGTAGCCGTGGTAGGTCGGCATGAAGCCGAGCTGCTGGTAGCTGTCGCCCTCGGCCCGGGTGAGCTTCTCGGCGACCTCGGTGAACTCCGACCAGGTCTTCGGCGGGGCGTCGATACCGGCCGCCTCGAAGGCGTCCTTGTTGTAGTAGAGGCCGTAGGCGTCGCCGAGCAGCGGCAGCGCGCAGCGGGTGCCCTCGAACTGGGTGTAGTCCAGCATCGGCTCGGGGATGAGCGCGTCCAGATCCAGCCCGGACTTCTCGATGAACGGCGCCAGGTCGAGGAAGGCGCCCGAGGAACAGAACTTGCCGATGTTGGCGGTGGTGAACGACGACACCACGTCCGGTCCGTTCGAACCGCCCGCGCGCAGCGCCTGGTTGAGCTTGTCGTCATTGATGTTGCCGACGACCTCCACCGTGATGTTCGGGTACGCCTCCTCGAACCGGGCGATGTTGTCCTCGATCGCCTTCACCTCGCCGGGCGCGCTCCAGCCGTGCCAGAAGGTGATGGTCTGCTCGGCGCTGGGATCGTCCGAGGCCCCGCTCTCCGGCGAGCCGGTACAGGCGGTGGCGAAGAGGGCGAGGGAGGCGGACATGGCCAGAGCGGCGGTGACTTTCCTGGATATTCCGGGCATGACGGGGTCTCCTGAGGGAAAGGGGGGTGGGGGCGGGGGCCCCCCACGGGGGCGGGGGCCAGCGCCCCCCGCCCCCCACCGCCCCCCGCCGGCGGGGACCCCGCGGGTCAGGGTCGGCGACCCCCCCGCC
>NZ_JBHTZD010000002.1:47243-51844 GCF_042790455.1 Streptomyces sp. NPDC056734 | reverse complement strand
GTGGGGGGGGGACTGGGCCTGGGGGGGGTTGACTTCCCTGTTTTTCCGGGGTTTGCGGGGGTCCCTTGGGGTATGGGGGGGGGGGGGCGGGCGCCCCAAAGGGGCGCGGGGAACTGCGCGACCGGCCACAGACGGCCCGCAGCGTTCGGTCAACCGGCGGTTCTCGTACGGCTCCTCAGCGGAGCGCCAACGTGTCGAACACCTCGTCGCGGGTGGTGGCGAGCGCGCTCTCCAGCGCACCGCGCAGCACGGGCTGGTCGGTCACCTCGCCGACCACCAGCCGGGGCCGGGAGGCGGCCAGTTCCTCCAGTTCGGCCTGGAGCAGGGCGCGCAGCGGTTCGCCGCCCGAGATGAGGGCGGAGCCGCTGAGCACGACGAGTTCGGGGTCGAGGACGGACACGAGCGAGGCGAGTCCGGTGGCCAGCCGGGTCGCGTAGGTCTTCAGCAGGAAGGCGGCCTGGGCGGTGTCCTCGGTGGCGGCGCGGGCGAGGAGCGCGGCGGCGACATCGGCGTACGGGCCCGACGGGATGTCGTCGTAGCCCAGTTCGAGGGCGAGGCGCGGGACCGCCTGGGACCCCGCCAGCTCCTGGTAGCCGCCACTGCCCGCCCTGGTGACATGCCGGACCAGCGGGGTTCCGGGAACCGGCAGGAAACCCACCTCTCCGGCGCCGCCGGTCCAGCCGCGGTGCAGCCGCCCGCCGAGCACCAGGGCGGCGCCGAGGCCCTCCTGGTTCCACAGCAGGACGAAGTCGTCGTGGCCCCGGGCCGCGCCCAGCCGCTGTTCGGCGACCGCGGCGAGGTTGACGTCGTTCTCGTACTCCACCGGCATCGGCAGCGCGGCGGCCAGTTCGTCCAGCAGGCTGGCGGAGTGCCAGCCGGGCAGATGGGAGGCGTAGCGCAGCCGTCCGGTGCCGGGGTCGAAGGCGCCGGGGGTGCCGATGACCAGCCGGTGCAGGTCCGCGCGGGTGAGCCCCGCGGCCTTCACGGCCCCGTCGAGGGCGTCGGTGACCAGCCGGACCACCGGCAGGGCGGGCCGCCGGCCGGGGGTGCGCAGTTCGTACGCCCCCACGGTCCGGCCGGTGAGGTCGGCGACCGCGGCCCGGATCCGGTGCGGGGTGACATCGAGCCCGGCGGCGTGGGCGGCGCCCGGATCGACCGCGTACAGCTGGGCGCTGGGCCCGGGGCGCCCCTCGCTGGTCCCGGTCGCCCGGACCAGCCCCGCGGCCTCCAGCCGGGCCAGCAACTGCGAGGCGGTCGGCTTGGAGAGCCCGGTGAGCTTTCCTATCCGGGTCCGTGACAGGGGGCCGTGCTCCAGCAGCAGATCCAGCGCGGCCCGGTCGTTCATGGCCCGCAGAACACGCGGGGTGCCCGGCGTACCGGCCGTTCCTGCCATCGGGTCGACACCTGCCTCTCTCCTGGTCGTCGGGCCAGCTTGGCAGCGGCGCGAACGGCACGTCCATCTCGGGGTCGCGGGGTGCCTGACGCCACTGTTAGGAAACTTTCCTATCCGGTGCGGCAGAAGGTAGACCGGCGGTGCGGAGGGCGTCAATAGCGCACGCCCCGGCGGCAATGGAGTCGTTGCCCGGCGGGAGCGTGCACCGGCCGGGACCGGGGTGCCAGGGCTTGGTGCGCAAGGCGGGGAAGGGGGCCGGGAGCGGGAGTGACGCCCCGAGGGGGACCTTGGTCCCGGTCGTGTAGCACGCCTTGGCGGGGTCGTCGTCCGGGAGGACGGGTTCCGTGTGGCAGTGCGCCGTTCTGGTGGTGCGGTTGATCAGGACGTAGACCGGTACCCGGGCGGCGGCGTAGATGCGGAACTTGGGGCCTGCGGCCATCTCGTGGTGGGCCGAGGCGACCGCACCCACCAGCGCGAGCGTCTCGATGGGGTACCAGCCCTTGTGCGCGGCGTAGTGGGACTCGTCCGCATCGGGCATCTTTCGCCGGAGGACGTAGAAGTCCGGGATGAGCAGACCCAGGGTCACGCCGTCCTTGTCGGCGGCTCTGTAGCCGTTCCCCCGCCCGACGAGGGGGAGGCCCGCGGCGTGGATCTGGAAGGCCATGTCGCCTGCGGTGTCGGTGTGGCCGAAGTCGGGGAGCCGCGGCACGACGACCATGCCGTCGAGGTACTCGGGCCGGATCGGGGCCTCGGACGCCTCCTCGAACGCGATGAGCAGGTCGACGGGTTCCTGATGGGGCATGACCGGCACAGTGGTGCAGCCGGTGTGCCGCCGGAGCGGAATGCCCCACCCCGTCACTCGAACGAGTGTGCTGAACCGTTCCTCTCGTCCGGGTCGTCGTCCGCTACTTCGTCACGTTCGTCGGTGGCGCTATGGGTGACGCGGCCGCCGACTGCGGCGAGACCGTGTTGGCGAAGGCCGACGGGGCCGCCATACCCGCCGTCGGGTCGGAGTCGGCCTCGACCGCCGGCTGGAGGGGCAGGCCGCCGACGATCTGGATGCCCTCGGCGTCGAAGGCGCGCTTGACGCGCCAGCGCAGTTCGCGTTCCACCGTGAGGGCCTTGCCCGGCATGGTCTTGGCGGAGACCCGGACGACCATGGAGTCGAGCAGCACGCTGTCCAGGCCCAGTACCTCGATGGGGCCCCACAGCATCTCGTTCCAGGGCTCTTCCTTGCTCATCTCCTCGCCGACCCGGGTGAGCACCGCCTTGACCCGGTCCAGGTCCTCCGACGGGCGGACGGTGACATCGACACCGGCCGTCGCCCAGCCCTGGGAGAGGTTGCCGACCCGCTTGACCTCGCCGTTGCGGACGTACCAGATCTCGCCGTTGTCGCCGCGCAGCTTCGTCACGCGCAGGCCGACCTCGATGACCTCGCCCGTGGCGACGCCCGCGTCGATGGAGTCGCCCACCCCGTACTGGTCCTCCAGGATCATGAAGACGCCGGAGAGGAAGTCCGTGACGAGGTTGCGGGCGCCGAAGCCGATGGCGACGCCCGCCACACCCGCCGACGCCAGCAGCGGGGCCAGATTGATCTGGAAGGTCGAGAGGATCATCAGGGCGGCCGTGCCGAGGATCAGGAAGCTCGCCACCGAGCGCAGTACCGAGCCGATCGCCTGCGAGCGCTGGCGGCGGCGCTCCACATTCACCAGCAGCCCGCCGATCGTGGTGCCGTCCACCGCGTCCACGGTCCGGGTCATCCGGTCTATCAGCTTGGTGATCGCCCGCCGCACCATCACCCGCAGCACCACCGCGATCACGATGATCAGCAGCACCCGCAGCCCGATGGCGAGCCAGGTCGACCAGTTCTGCTCGATCCAGCTCGCCGCGTTCGTCGCGCTCTCGTGGGCGTCCTGGAGCGTCGGCATCGCCGGAGCGGCCGGTGACTCGGACGGAGCGGGCGACGGCGACGCGGCCAGCACGGGGGCGTGGAGATCGAGGGCGTGGAGATCGGGCGGGGACGACACAGCGGGTACCTCCTGGAGCAGCGGTCCGCCGCTCCCGGGCATCATCCGAGGTCCGTTCGCAGGCGCCCGGGGGTTCGGTCCCGGTATCCGGGTCCGTTCCCGGGCGTCCAAGGTCACGGAAAGGTCACTGGAGCGGCGGAACCACCACACTATCGGGGCATCGCGTGGCAATCGTCGTGATGTTCGACCCAGCCATGGTGTGCACCGCGCGCACCCCGGTATGAACTGGTGGGATGAACGGCCGTCGATCCTGGGGACGATTCCAGGTGTGGTCGAAAACACTCCCAGCCCGTTACCAGGACATGGTGGCGCTTCCACCAGGCATGAGGGGAGACTGTTGACAGATCGTCCCGGCGCGAGCCACGCGCCGCCGGCGTACAAGGAGGCATCCGTGCCGCATGTCCTGGTCCTCAACGCGTCGTACGAGCCCCTTGGCGTCGTACCGCTGCGCCGCGCACTCATTCTCGTCCTGGAGAACAAGGCCATATGCCTTGAGGAGTCCGGTGCCTTTCTGCACAGCGCGACCGTCACAGTCCCCGCACCCAGCGTGGTCCGGCTCAAGCGATTCGTCCGGGTTCCCTATCGGGGGCCCGTTCCTCTGACCCGCCGGGCGCTCTTCGCGCGCGACGGGGGCCGGTGCATGTACTGCGGTGGCGTCGCAACCAGCGTCGACCACGTCATCCCGCGCTCGCGTGGGGGCAAGCACGTCTGGGACAACGTGGTGGCGTCCTGCCGCCGCTGCAACCATGTCAAAGCCGACCGTCACCTGGGTGAGATCGGCTGGCGGTTGCGTCATAAACCCGCCCCACCCACCGGCCTGGCCTGGCGCATCATCGGCACCGGCCATAGGGATCCGCGCTGGCTGCCGTACTTGCAGCCATACGGCGCGGACGACGCCCTGGCCCGGATCGACGGCATTTCCGCCTGACGATCCGGGCCTTCGCATTGCCCCGCGCGAACCGGGGAGACCCCCGTCCACCCCGGTCCGCGCGGGCCCCGCCGCCCGCGGCGGCACGGCGGGCACCTGCCGCCGGGCACCGACTCGGCGTGCCCGCACAGCGCCGCCGCCACGACCGCCTGCGGGGCTCGCGGGCTCGGGCGTCCGCCGCCGAAGCCGGGGCCCGCACCCACGTACCCCCGCCGCCGAAGCCGGGGGCCTGCGCCCACGTACCCCCGCCGCC
>NZ_JBHTZD010000002.1:23102-47144 GCF_042790455.1 Streptomyces sp. NPDC056734 | reverse complement strand
AGTACCCCCGCCGCCGAAGCCGGGGGCCTGCGCCCACGTACCCCCGCCGCCGAAGCGGGGGCCCGCACCCCCGCACCCCCGCCGCCGAAGCCGGGGCCCGCACCCCCGCCGCCGAAGCCGCGGCCCGCACCCCCGCACCCCCACCCCCGAAGCCGGGACCCGCACCCACACACCCCCACCCCACCCTCACCCATACCGCAGCTCCCCCACCCCCACCGCCCGCCCCAGCAGCGGCAAGGACGTCGCTGCGGCCAGCAGGCATGTCGCGTACACCCCGGCCGGGACCAGCAGGGACAGCCAGGGGACGGACCAGCCGGGGCCCGTCAGGGCGCTGTACCAGAGGCCGATGGCCAGTCCGCCCGCCCCGGCCAGCAGCACGGCCGGGGCCAGTGGGAGCGCGGTCTCCAGGAGCAGGGCGCGGCCCAGCACCGCACGCGGCACCCCGGCGGCGGACTGCGCGGCCAGCCCCCGGCGCCGGGTGGCGAGGGACTCGGCGGCGCCCACGGCCAGCGCGCCCAGCGTGATCAGCAGGCCCACGGCGATCCCGGCGGCGGTCAGATCCAGCCCCGCCTCGTAGAAGGCGAGGGGCGCGGCGATGTACTCGGTCGACCGCAGCTCCGTCAGCAGCGCGGCCCGCACCCCCACGAACCCCGTCCCCAGCACCGTCACCAGCAGCACCGCCGCATGCGTGCGGGCCGCCGCCCACGGGTCGGCCCGCAGCCGCTCCGCCGCGATCAGCACCTCCGCGCGCCCGGTCCGCGCCGCCAGCCGGCGCCCGGTGAGCAGCGCCGAGACGCCCGACAGCCCGACCGCGCCCGCCCCGGTGAACAGCACGGCGAACCACACCCCCGCCGACGCCAGCGGAAACGGGTTGCGCGGGTCGGCCCACACCGTGCCCGCCACCAGCGCCACCGGCACCCCCACCACGGCCCCCGCCACCACGAGCCCCGAGGCCCGCCCGTGCGGGGCCCGCACCCGGCGGACCCAGCCCAGCGGCGAGGCCAGCACCCGGCGCAGCGCCAGCACGCTCACCAGCGCCCCCACCACCGGCACGGCCACCGCCACCAGCGCGATCCCGAGCCAGGCCGTGGCCGCCGGGTGCTGCCAGCGGGTCATCAGCAGCAGCACCGAGAACACCGTCGCCACCGCCGAGCCTGCGAGACACGCGAGCCCCGTCTCGTACCCCGCGATCCGCCGTACCTGCCACGGTGAGCCGCCCGCCAGCCGCAGCCCGGCCAGCCGCCGGTCGCGGTGCACCGCCCCGATCCGCGCGCACTGCCCGAGGAACCCCAGCACCGGGATCAGCAGCAGCACCAGCGCGAGCACCACCCCCGCCCGCTCGCCGGGCTGATCCAGCAGGCCGTGCGCCACGCCGATGTCGTACTGCCCCTTCAGCGAGGCCAGTGTCACCGCCGCCAGCGCGAAGCCGGTCGCCAGCGCCGCGCCGATCCCGGTGAGCGTGATCCGCCACCACTCCCGCCGGTCGGAACCCCGCAGCAACGTCCACGCCAGCCGCAGATCCGCCCGTACAGCCGTCGCCGCCCTCATCGGGTCACCGCCGTGTGCCCGGCCACGACCGCGCCGTCGTGCAGCGCGATCTCGCGGTCCGCGTACGCCGCCACGCGCGCGTCGTGCGTGATCAGCACGACCGCGCTGCCCGTCTCGCGGACCGTGTGCACCAGGGCCGTCATCGTCCGCTCCCCGGCGAGCGAGTCCAGCGCGCCGGTCGGCTCGTCCGCGAACACCACCGCCGGGCCGGTCACCAGCGCCCGCGCCATCGCCACCCGCTGCGCCTGTCCGCCGCTCAGCTCACCGGGCCGCAGTTCCCCCTGCCCCCGCACCCCGAACCGCTCCAGCCACTCGTCCGCCGCCCGCCGGGCCCGCGCCCGGCCCTGTCCGGCCAGCAGCAGCGGCAGCGCCACATTGTCCAGGGCGGTCAGCTCCGGGATCAGCTGCCCGAACTGGAACACCACCCCGAACTCCGTGCGCCGCAGCTCGCTCAGCCGCGGCTCCGGCAGCCGGTCGACGCGCTCACCGCCGTACGTCACCTCCCCCTCGTCCGGCCGGACGATCCCGGCCAGACAGTGCAGCAGCGTGGATTTGCCGCTGCCGCTCGCGCCGGTGACGGCGAGGATCTCGCCCGCCCCCAGCTCCACCGAGGCGCCGCGCAGCGCACGGGTGGGTCCGTGCGCCTTGACCAGCCCGCGCGCGGCCAGGACCGGCGCGGCCGAAACAGTCGTACTCATGCGGGGTCTACCTCCGCGGTCAGGGACGTCAGCCGGGCCGCGGTGGTGGTCATCCAGCGCAGATCGGCGTCCAGGTGGGTCAGGGCGTAGTCGGCCGACAGGACCGTGGGCAGTCCGGCGTCCGGGGCGGTCTTCACGGCCGTCAGCTCCCGCATCCGGGCCAGGTGCGCCGCGCGCTGCTCGCGCAGATACGCGGCCGGGTCGCCGGAGACGAGGATCGAGACGACGACCTTGGCGAAGATCTCGTTGGCGACGAACGGCGCGGGCGGCGCGATCTCGGCCGCCCAGTGCTCCAGCTCGCGCCGGCCGTCCTCGGTGGCGCGGTACCGGGTGCGCTCGGGGCCGCCGTCGGCTTCCGTGCCGTCGACCTCCGCGAGACCGTCCCGGACCAGGCGCTGGAGGGTTTGGTACACCTGCCCGTAGGCCAGCGGGCGGGCCTGCGGGAAACGCTCGTCGTGCCGCCGCTTGAGGTCGTAGCCATGCCGGGGCCCCGCGGCTAGCAGGCCGAGCAGGATGTGGCGGGTGCTCATGGGCAGCAGTATGTACTGAGTGTATGTACCGAGTACATAGTCACCGTGAAATTCGCACACCCGACCGCTCCCGGCAGGAAATACGTCTGCGTCCGCCGCCGCTGGGTAGGGCTGATTCCGTATGCAGTTCCGTAGTCCCGTAGTCCCGTAGTCCCGTAGTCCCGTAGTCCTGTAGTCCCGTATCCGTACCTGTACCGATCACCCGCACGCTGGGAAGACCCGCACGCTACGAAGACCAGCCCGCCGTATCCCGAACAAGGAGCCCCTCCGTGGCCGCATCGGCACACCTCCTCCTCTCGGCGCTCTCCGAACGCCCGGACGACCCGCCCGGCCTGGGCCCCGGCGACGGACCGTCCTGCGCGTTCAGCGCCGAGACCGCCTGCGCGCAGACCCCGCTGACCAGCGAACCCCCGCTGCCCGACGCCGAACCCCTCACCAGTGAGCCGCCGCTCGCCGCCCCGGACGCCGACACCACGAGGCCGTAGATGAACGCACCCCGGCCGGCCGGAACCCCGGACGAGGACCTGATCCACCTCGCCGCACTCCACGGCGTCGCCACCTCCTACCGCCCCGCCCCGGACCGCACGGTCGCCGCCACCGCCACCGCGATCACCCGGGCCCTCGCCGCCCTCGGCGTGGACACCGGCACCCCGCGGGCCGTCCGCGCGGCCCTCGCCGACCGTCGCCGCGCGCTCGGGGAACGGCTGCTGCCGCCGACGGTCGTCGGCTGGGGCGAGGCCGCCCCGGCGGCACTGGACACGCTGCCCGCCGGCACCCGGGTACAGGTCGTGACCGAGCAGGGCGAGCCCCGCGCCTCCGCTGCCGGCCTCCCGCCCGGCGTCCACCGGCTGACCGCCACCGCCCCCGACGGCCGCACCGCCGAGGCCCATCTGATCGTCGCGCCGCCCCGTCTGCCCACGCCGCCGGGACGCTCGTACGGCCTGCTCGTCCAGCTCTACTCGCTGCTCTCCCGGCGCTCCTGGGGCATGGGCGACCTGGGCGATCTGGCGGAACTCGCCGACTGGGCCGGACGCTCGCTCGGCGCCGGATTCCTCCAGGTCAACCCGCTGCACGCGGGCGTGCCCGGCCACCCCACCGACCCGTCCCCCTACCGCCCCTCCTCCCGTCGGTTCCCCGATCCGGTGCATCTGCGGATCGAGGACGTGCCGGAGTACGCGTACGCCGACGACCGGGTGCGTGAGCTGCGGGAGCGCGGCGGGCGGCTGCGCGAGGCCGTGCTGGACAAGGGCGCGCTGATCGACCGGGACGCGGTGTGGGAGCTGAAGCGGGCCGCGCTGGAGGTGCTGGCCGCCGTCGAGCCGGGACCCGGCCGCCGGGCCGCCTACTGCGACTTCCTCGCCGCCCAGGGGCGGGCCCTGGAGGACCACGCCACCTGGAACGCGCTCGCCGAGGTGCACGGCCCGGACTGGCACAGCTGGCCCGAGCGGCTGCGCGACCCGCGCTCACCGCAGACCGCGCGCGCCCGCGCCGAGCTGATGGACCGGGTCGATCTGCACTGCCGGCTGGCCTGGCTCACCGACAGCCAGCTCACCGCCGCCCAGCGCACCGCCCGCGAGGCCGGGATGCCGCTCGGGATCGTGCACGACCTCGCCGTGGGCGTCCACCCGCAGGGCGCCGACGCCTGGGCGCAGCAGGAGTACTTCGCCGCCGGGATGTCGGCCGGCGCCCCGCCCGACGCGTTCAACGCCCGGGGCCAGGACTGGGGCCTGCCGCCCTGGCGCCCCGACCGCCTCGCCGCGTCCGGCTACGCGCCCTTCCGGGAACTGCTGCGCGGCCTGTTCCGCTACGCCGGCGCCCTGCGCATCGACCACGTCATGGGCCTGTTCCGGCTCTGGTGGGTGCCGCAGGGGCTGCCGCCCACGGAGGGCACGTACGTCCGTTACGACGCCGAGGCCATGCTCGCCGTACTGGTGCTGGAGGCGTCCCGGGCCGGGGCGGTGGTGATCGGGGAGGATCTGGGGACCGTCGAGCCGGGGGTGCGGGAGGCGCTGCGTGAGAGGGGGGTGCTGGGGACGTCGGTGCTGTGGTTCGAGCGGGACTGGGAGGGCGACGGCCGCCCGCTGCCGCCGGACCGCTGGCGCGCGGACTGCCTGGCCACCGCCACCACCCATGACCTCCCCCCTACGGCGTCCCGGCTGGCCGGCGACCACGTCGAACTCCGCGACCGGCTCGGCCTGCTCACCCGCCCGCTGTCCGTCGAGCGCGCCGAGGCCGCCGCCGACACCGGCGAGTGGCTCGGCCTGCTGGCCCGTCTCGGGCTCCTCGACGCCGCCGGCGGCGGCCATGGCCCGGCCGAGGAGGAGGCCCGGATCCAGGCCGTCCACCGCTTCCTGCTGCGCACCCCCGCCCGGCTGACCGGCGTCTGGCTCCCCGACACGGTCGGCGACCGCCGCCCCCAGAACCTCCCCGGCACCTGGGACCAGTACCCGAACTGGCGGCTGCCCATCGCCGACGCCGACGGGAAGCCGGTGAGCCTGGAGGACCTGGCGGCGTCGGGACGGCTGCACGGGCTGCTGGGGGTGATGCGGGGTCACGTGTGATGCGGGGTCACGTACCGGGTGCCTGACCGGGTGCCCGACCCCATACCCCCTGAGGCCCGTCCTTTACGGCACCCCGGACGCGCGTCGGGACCCGGCGTTGGGTACGTTGGGCCCCGTGGACAAGAAGAACGCCCTGCGCGCCGGCACCCTGGCGGCCGGCACGACGCTGATGATGCTGCTCATGTCGTCCCCCGCGCTCGCGCTGACCCGCGACGACGGTGACGACCCCGGCCAGGGCCTGAGCGTCATCGAGACGCTGGGCTGGTTCGTGTTCGCCCCGCTCGCGCTGTTCGGCATCATCGCCGGCCTGGTGATGGTCCTGGACCGCTCCGCCCCGGAGCACCGCGTCCACGCCCCGTCCGGCAAGCCGACGACGAAGGCCGGCGTCTGACCTTCCGGCCCTCGCCGGAAGCGCCCCCCGCCGGAAGCGCCCTCGCCCAACAACGCGCCCGCGCGCCCTCACCCCCGCCTTCTCTCCCGCCGTCTCCGCCACCACGTCCGGGCCCACAGCACATGGATCCCGCCCAGCGTGATCAGTACGACCGCCGCGTCCAGACGCGCGCCGAGGGGACTGTCGCCGGCCGTCAGGGTCCTCGCGGCCCGGGTCAGCAGGGCGATGTCGGCGGGCAGGGTCACCGCCGCCAGGAAGGCGAGACACAGGGCCGTGCCCAGGACGAGGACCACGCTGTACAGACGTACCGCGCGCCGCTCGTGGGCGGGCAGCGTACGGCTCGGGTCGGCCCCGGGACGGGCCAGCAGCCGCCGCGCCGCGTAACGGGCGTACGCGCGGCCGTCGCCGTACAGATCGCGGCAGCGGGTGAGGTCCTGGAGGACGAAGTACAGGTCCGTCCGCATGAACACCATCAGCTGGAACGGCAGCGGCAGCAGCGCCAGCACGGTGAGCGCGGCCAGCATCCGCCGCGCGGTGCCCTCCGCCGCCCCCGCGGCCAGCGCGGCGGCCGACGCGGCGGCCAGATTGACCGCGATGCCCGCGAGATAGGCGGTCATACGGTGCCGTCCGGGCGCCAGTTCGATGCCGCTGATGTCGGTCTGCATCACCAGGAACTGCAACCGGGTGCCCAGCCGCATCCGGGCCGGTACCCCGGTCGCCCGCGCGGTCACCAGATGGGCCAGCTCGTGCAGGAGCAGCAGCGCCCAGCCGCTCGCCGCGCCGAACGCCAGGACCAGGCTGCCGTGCTCGCTCCACAGCAGGGTCCGGTAGGAGAGGGCGACCCCCTCCGGGCGGGCGATCAGCGCGGTGATGATCAGCAGGACGATCAGCACCGGCAGCAGCGGGCTCAGCGTCCAGCGGACATGCGCCGGCCGGATCCGGGCCAGCGTCGGTTTCGGCGGGTCCGGCAACGGCACCGCGCGGCCGTCGACCTCCGCCACGAACCCCAGCTCCACCAGCGCGTCCACGAAGTCCGCCACATCCAGGTCGTGCCCGGTCTCCTCCTCAAGACGCCGCGCCGCCTCCCCGGTGCTCAGCCCCTCGCCCAGCAGATCGAGTGCCCGCTTCCCGGCCTCCGGGACGGCCACGAACGTGCCGGTGGCCGGGCGGCCGACGATCCACTCCGTGCCGTCCGGGCGGGCCGCCAGCTCATGCAGCCGTACCCGGCTCACCGTGGTGCGTCGCCGCAGGCCGGGCAGTCGGTGCGGCGCGGAAAGCGTTGCAGCACCCGGTCCCCGGGCACCATCAGGTTCACCCCGAAGCGGACCCCCGGCTCCAGCGCGGGCACCCCGGTCAGCAGCGACAGCGCCGCGTGCGCGAGCAGTCCGCCGGACAGCCCGGCCGTCACCGCGCTCGCCGGGTTCCACGGCAGCCGGGGCGAGGCCACGTCCTCGTCCTGCCCCGGCGCCAGCCGCAACTCCCGCCGGTCGGCCTCCCCGGCCCGCAGACACTCCCAGCAGGCCCCGCTCCCCGGTACGTACACCCCCGCCGTCACCAGCGGCCCCCGGTACCCGGCGTCCACCCATGGCAGCCCGGCGGCCAGACACACCCGGTTCACCCAGCGCCGCAGATCCAGCGGGCGGTCGGCGGCGAGGACGAGGAGGTCGTAGACGGGGCGGGTGGGAGGGAGGTCGCCGGTCGCGGAGGCGCCATCGGTGGAGGCGCCATCGGCGGGGGAGTCATCGGCGGGGGAGCCACCCCCGGTCCGCCTCCCCCCGCTCACCAGCTCCGCCAGATCCCCCACCCCCCGCGCCTCCCTGCGCTCCCCGGTGACCGTCACGTCCGAGTTCAGGGCGCGCAGGGTCCGCAGGGCAGCGTCGATCTTGGGGTGGCCGATGTCGGACTCGCGGTAGAGGGGCTGGCGGTTGAGGTTGGACAGTTCGACCACGTCCGGGTCGACGCAGTGCAGATGGCCGACGCCGGACGCCACCAGGGACTGGGCCGCGTAGCCGCCGGTGCCGCCGACGCCCAGGAGCAGGACGCGCGCCCGGCGCAGCAGCAACTGCGCCTCCCAGGCGCTGGCGCGCGGGCCCAGATCCATCCAGCGCAGCAGGGGCACACCCCGGCTGTAGCGCTCCCGTTCCCGGTCCGGCACGGGCACGGGCGCCGCCGCGTCCTCCACGAAACCGGCCGCCAGCAGATCGGCCATCGCCTGCCGTACGTCCGTGGCGGCCACCGCCGGATGCCCGGCCCGTACGCACGCGATGACCGCAGCCGGATCCCGGGAGCCGTCCATCGCCTCGACCAGCAGCCACACCCAGCCCTGTGGATCGGCGATCTCCGCGCCGATGCCGTACACGACGCTGCCGATGCGCACATGGCCGTCGACGGTCCGGTACGCCCGGTGCTCGGGCTTGACCCGGGGCCGGCGCAGGGACGACACCTCCGCGGTCACGCGGTCACCTCCATAGGAAATCCGCCACGGACCGATGAACAGCGAGGGCGGGCAAAGGAACGTTCAACACATCCGACCGTCGGATGCGGCCACACCGTGCCGACGACCAAGTACGCCTCCAACTGCGACATCCGACTCCAATCCACACCCTTGACACTCTTGTTCACCCGCACGACAGTTGGCAAGAAGCTCCCCGAGGGGGCTTCAATTCAGTCAAATCCCTTGCGAGGTTGGCGAGTTGAACGGGAGGAGAGCCGCATGGCCGAGAAGATCGTGATTCGCCCGCTGGACAAGAAGGAGACCACCGGAGACAGCAACTCCCAAGGCGCCTGAGCGGGGTACCAGCGTGCGGACAACGTGCCATCCGGGTTACCCGGCCGTCGGTGAACTGGAGCGGCGGGCCCGCGCGCTGGCCCTCGCGGCGCCCGGCACCCTACGGCTGCGGGCCGTCGGCGAGAGCCGCGCCGGGCGCCCGTTGTGGCTGCTGTCGGCCGGCCATGGTGAGCGGCACATCCTCACCGTGGCCGGCGCGCATGCCAACGAACCCGTCGGCGGCGCCTCCGCGCTGCGGCTCGCCGGGATCCTCGCCCGCCGTCCGCGCACCCTCGACCGGCTCGGCTGCACCTGGCACTTCCTGCTCTGTCTCGACCCCGACGGCGCCCGGCTCGCGCACGGCTGGGTCCCCGAGGAGCCCGCGCCCTCGCTCCAGGAGTGCCATCTGCGGTTCTACCGGCCCGCGTTCGCCCGCCAGCCCGAGTCGCTGCCCGCGCCGGGCGGGGACCGGACGCCGATGCCGGAGTCGGCGACCCTGGTCAGGCTCCTGGACGAACTGCGGCCGGTGGCCCAGTTCACCCTGCACGGCATCGAGTTCGGCGGCGCCTTCGCCATGATGACCCGCCAGGTGCCCGGCGCCGCCCGCGCCTTCCGCGCCACGGCCGCCCGGCTCGGCGTCCCGCTGGACGACCACCCGTGCGACGGCCCCGACTGGCTGCCCGACCGCCCCGGCATCCTGATCCGCCCCGGCGACCGGGACGGCGGCGAGCGCGACCCGAGCGGCTTCACCGCCGAGAGCACCTGGCTCTACCCGCGCCGCTACGGCACCCTGACCACCCTCGTCGAGGCACCGGCCTGGGCCGTGCCCGCCGTCGCCGACGCCCGCCCCGCCGCCGACCCGCACCGCGAGGTCGAGCGCATCGGGGAACTGCTGGTGGGCCGCACCCGTGAGCTGACCGCCGTACTCGCCGCCCGCGCCGCGACCCGCGTCCCCGCCGAACTGGCCCCGCTGCGCGACGCCGCCCTCGAACTGGCCGAGGTCGCCCCGTCCGTCGCCGCCACCTGGACCGCCGAGGAACGCACCGGCTCCCGCGGCCACTTCGCCACCCTCGGCATCGCCGCCCGCCGCATCCCCCTGCGCGCCGCCGCCATGATGCGCCGCGCCCTGCTCCCCACCGCCCCCACCACCGCAGACGCCCTCACCGACCTGGTCCGCGAATGGTGCCAGGAACTGGACAAGACCTACACCCCCCACTGGATCCCGATCCCAACCCAGACGGGCCTCCACGTACACACGATGACGGACATCGCCCGGCGCCTGTGCACACCGGCCCCCTGACCATCAAATAGGAAACTTTCCTGTCCAGCGTGCCGGCACCTGTCCAACGTAGACAGACACCTGTCCAACGTAGACAGACAGACACCTGTCCGACGCAGGGAGAGCACAGGAAAGGGGGTGACCGATCGGTCACCCCCTCTCCTGCCCTGATCGGTCCCGGTCGGCTACCGCCCCGCCGCTCCGTCCGCCGCCTGTGCCCGCAGCGCCCGTTCCACGCCCGCCCGGGACTCCGACACCAGCCGCCGCAGCGCGGCGTTCGGCTCGGCGTGCGCCAGCCAGGTGTCCGTGGTGTCCAGGGTGGCCTGGGCGACCTGCACCGCGGGGTAGAGGCCGACGGCGATCTGCTGGGCCATCTCGTGGGAGCGGGAGTCCCACACCCCCTTGAGCGCCTCGAAGTACTTCTCGGTGTACGGCGCCAGCAGCTCGCGCTGGTCGGTCTGCACGAAGCCGACGATCACCGCCTCCTGCACCGCGTTCGGGAGCTTGTCGGACTCCACGACCGACGCCCACGCCTCCGCCTTGGCCTCCGGCGTGGGACGCGCGGCGCGCGCGATGGCCGCGTGGCGCTCACCGGCGGCGGTACGGTCCCGCTGGTACTCGCCGGCGATCTCCGTCTCCTGGTAGCGCCCGACCGCCGCGAGCCGCTGCACGAACGCCCAGCGCAGCTCGGTGTCCACCGCCAGCCCCTCGATCGTCCGGGTGCCCTCCAGCAGGGCCTCCAGCAGATCCAGCTGCTCCGGGGTGCGCGCGGTGCCCGCGAACGCCCGCGCCCAGGCCAGCTGGTGGTCCCCGCCCGCCCCGGCCGCCCGCAGATGGGCGAGCGTGGCGTCGGTCCAGCGGGTCAGCAGCGCCTCGCGCGCGGCCGGGTCGGCGTACAGGTCGATCGCCAGCTTCACCTGCCGCTGGAGCGACTGCACCACCCCGATGTCGGACTCCTTGCCGATCCCGGACAGCACCAGCGACAGATAGTCGCGGGCGGCCAGCTCGGCGTCCCGGGTCATGTCCCACGCCGACGCCCAGGACAGCGCGCGCGGCAGCGAGTCCGCGAAGTCGCCCAGGTGCTCGGTGACGTACGCCAGCGACTGCTCGTCCAGGCGGACCTTGGCGTACGACAGGTCGTCGTCGTTGAGCAGGATCACGGCCGGGCGCCGCTTGCCGGTCAGCTCCGGTACGGCCGTCAGCTCGCCGTCGACATCCAGCTCGACGCGCTCCACGCGCACCAGCTTGCCGCTCGCCTCGTCCCGGTCGTACAGGCCGACCGCGATCCGGTGCGGGCGCAGCACCGGCTCGCCCTTGGCGCCGGCCGGGAGCGCCGGGGCCTCCTGGCGCACCGCGAAGGAGGTGATCACCCCGTCCGCGTCCGTCTCGATCGCCGGGCGCAGGACGTTGATCCCGGCGGTCTGGAGCCACAGCTTCGACCAGGTGCTCAAGTCACGCCCCGAGGTCTCCTCCAGCGCGCCCAGCAGGTCCGACAGCCGGGTGTTGCCGTACGCGTGACGCTTGAAGTACGCCTGGACGCCGCTGAAGAACGCCTCCATACCGACGTACGCCACCAGCTGCTTGAGCACCGAGGCGCCCTTGGCGTAGGTGATGCCGTCGAAGTTGACCAGGACGTCGTCCAGGTCACCGATCTCGGCCATGATCGGATGCGTGGAGGGCAGCTGGTCCTGCCGGTACGCCCAGGTCTTCATGGAGTTCGCGAACGACGTCCACGCGTGCGGCCAGCGCGAGCCGGGCGCGTACGCCTGGCAGGCGATGGAGGTGTACGTGGCGAACGACTCGTTCAGCCACAGGTCGTTCCACCACTCCATGGTGACCAGGTCGCCGAACCACATGTGGGCCAGCTCGTGCAGGATCGTCTCGGCACGCATCTCGTACGCCGCGTCCGTCACCTTCGACCGGAACACGTACTGGTCGCGGATGGTCACCGCGCCCGCGTTCTCCATCGCGCCCGCGTTGAACTCCGGCACGAACAGCTGGTCGTACTTCTTGAACGGGTACGCGTAGTCGAACTTCTCCTGGAACCAGTCGAAGCCCTGCCGGGTGACCTCGAAGATCGCGTCCGAGTCCAGGTGCTCGGCCAGCGACGGCCGGCAGTAGATGCCCAGCGGCACCGACTGCCCGTCCTTCTCGTACACGCTGTGCACGGAGTGGTACGGGCCGACGATCAGCGCGGTGATGTACGACGAGATCCGCGGCGTCGGCTCGAAGACCCAGACGTCGTCCTGCGGCTCGGGCGTCGGCGAGTTGGAGATGACGGTCCAGCCGCTCGGCGCCTTCACGGTGAACTGGAAAGTCGCCTTCAGGTCCGGCTGCTCGAAGGACGCGAACACCCGGCGGGCGTCCGGCACCTCGAACTGGGTGTACAGGTACGCCTGGTTGTCCACCGGGTCGACGAAGCGGTGCAGCCCCTCGCCGGTGTTGGTGTACGCGCAGTCCGCGACCACCCGCAGCACGTTCGGGCCCGCGTGCAGCCCCGCCAGCGCGATCCGCGAGTCCTTGAAGACCTCGTCCGCGTCGAGCGCCTCGCCGTTCAGCGTGACCTCGTGGACCACCGGGGCCACCAGGTCGATGAAGGACTCCGCCCCGGCCTCGGCGACGTCGAAGCGCACGGTGGTGACCGACCGGTAGGTGCCGCCCCCGCTCCCGGACTCCCCGGAGGCCGCGGAACCCCCGTCCTGCGCGCCGGAAAGGTCGAGATCGATCTCGTAAGAGCCGACGGTCAGCAGCTTCGCGCGCTGCTGCGCCTCTTCGCGAGTCAGATTTGTGCCAGGCACGCGGTCATCTCCTCGTTTCCTCGTTTTGTGTCGTTCGCGTCATCCTTCCATGTCACCCGCGCCGAACGCGATGTCCAAAACCCGCCGGTAACCAGGTCGCGGCAGGGCGACGCTGGGGGCATGACGACCACCTTCACGGCCCGCCCGATCGAGCCCATCGTGCTGAAGGAACTGCGCGCGGCCGACGACGCCGGACGCCCCCTGACCCCCGTCCGCGACGAGCAGGGCGGCGCCCCGCTGCGCTGCTGTCTGCGCCGCAGCCGCCCCGGCGAGCTGATCGCCCTGGTCGCGTACGCCCCGCTGCGCCGCTGGGCCGCGGGCACCGGCGCCCACCCCGGCGCCTACGACGAACAGGGACCGGTGTTCATCCACGCCGAGGACTGCGCGGGACCCGACCGGGACGGCCCAGCGGCGTTCACCAACTCCCACCGGGTCGTGCGGCGCTACTCCGCCGCCGGACGCATCCTCGGCGGCCACCTGGTCGCCCCCGACCGCGAGGGCGCCTTCCCGGCGGCGTTCGAGGAGGCTTTCGAGGACCCGGAGGTGGCGCTCGTCCATGTGCGGGCGGTGGAGTACGGATGCTTCCTGTACGAGGTACGGCGGCCGTAGCGGGGTAGCGGGGGTGGTACGCCCGCCGTAGCGGGTGGTACGGCCACAGGGCGCGGTACCGATATCCGGTAGGGGGTGCGGGTACCGCGGGCGGGCCGCACCACGGAACACTCCCGTTCACCCACGTCCCTCCCCTTCACCCGCACCCCTCCCCGGGCCGGCCGATGCGCCCCGCGTGGGCAAGGAGGGGGAAATCTCCGTTGTTCCCGGCGCGATCACGCCGAATCGTGGAGGCATGTCGTCCACGACTCCCGCGGCCACCGCCCCGGAACCCGCCGCCACCCCCCGCGCCGCCCACCCCTGGGCCGCCGTCCTCGCCCTCGCCGCCGCCACCTTCTCGGTGGTCACCGCCGAGATGCTGCCCGTCGGACTGCTCACCTCGCTCGGCACCGACCTGGGGGTGTCCGCCGGGACCGCCGGTCTGGCCCTCACCCTGCCCGGACTCATCGCCGCGCTCGCCGCCCCGCTGCTGCCGGTCGCCGTGCGCCGCGCGGACCGGCGGACCGTACTGTGCGCGCTGCTGCTCCTGCTCGCCGCCGCCGATCTGCTGTGCGCGCTCGCCTGGAACTTCACCGTCCTGCTGATCGCCCGCGCGCTGGTCGGGATCTGCATCGGCGGGGTGTGGGCGGTGGCCGCCGGGCTCGCCGTACGGATCGTGCCGTCCGCCGCGGTCGGCCGGGCCACCGCCGTCATCTTCAGCGGGATCGCGCTGGCGTCCGTGCTCGGGGTGCCCGCGGGCACCTTCCTGGGCGCCCTGGCGGGCTGGCGGTGGGCGTTCGCCGCGCTGGCCGTGCTCGCCGTCGCCGTGGCCGCGCTGCTGGCCCGCGCCCTGCCGCCGCTGCCCGCCGAACGCCCGATACGGTTCGCCACCGTCGCCGCGCTGCTGCGCGCCCCCGCGATCCGGCGCGGGATGCTCGCCGTCGCGCTGCTGATCACCGGCCACTTCGCCGCGTACACCTACATCCGCCCGGTGCTGGAGCGGATCCCCGGTACCGGCGCCGGGGAGATCAGCGTGCTGCTGCTCTGCTACGGGCTCGCGGGCGTCGCCGGGAACTTCGCCGTCGGCACGCCGGCCGCCCGCGCCCCGAGCCGGGCCCTGCTGCTGCTCGCCGCCGTCATCGGCATCACCGTCGTCCTGCTGGTCCCGGCCGACGGCACGGCCGCCGGGTCCGCCGCCCTGCTGATGGTCTGGGGGCTGGCGTACGGCGGTGTCTCGGTCTCCGCCCAGCACTGGCTTACGGCCGCCGCGCCCCACGCCCGGGAAGCGGCGTCGGGGCTGTTCGCCGGGGTGTTCAACACCGCCATAGCGCTGGGCGCGTTCGGCGGCGGCCGGGTGGTGGACGGCCCGGACCCGTCCGGCGTGCTGCTGCTGGGCGGCACGGCGGCGCTGCTGGCGCTCCCGGCGGTGGCGTGGGCGGGGCGGGCGGCCCGGGCCGGGGGAGCGGCCGGGGGGACGGCTGCGGCGGGGGGCACGGAAAAGGCGGCCACCGGGTGACCCGGGTGACCGCCCCCGCCGTACCGCCTGCGTTGGCTGCCCTACCGCCCGCTGCCGGCGTTGCCGTGGGTGCTGCCGTCAGCCCTGCCGGGCGGCGGTCAGCTCCCGCGCCACCAGCTCCGCGATCTGCAACGCGTTCAGCGCGGCGCCCTTGCGGAGGTTGTCGTTGGAGACGAACAGCGCCAGGCCGTTCTCCACCGTCTCGTCGCGGCGGATGCGGCCGACGTACGACGGGTCCTGACCGGCCGCCTGGAGCGGGGTCGGGACCTCGGTGAGGACCACACCCGGGGCATCGGCCAGCAGCTCGGCCGCGCGCTGCGGGGAGATCGGGCGGGCGAAACGGGCGTTGATCTGGAGGGAGTGACCGGAGAACACCGGGACCCGTACACAGGTGCCGGAGACCTTCAGACCCGGGATCTCCAGGATCTTGCGGGACTCGTGGCGCAGCTTCTGCTCCTCGTCGGTCTCGTTCAGACCGTCGTCCACGATCGAGCCCGCCAGCGGCAGCACGTTGTACGCGATCGGCGCCACGTACTTGTTCGGCGCCGGGAACTCGGCCGCCGAACCGTCGTGGGCCAGCTTGGGCGCGTCGTCGCCGACCTTCTTGATCTGCTCGAACAGCTCGTCCACCCCGGCCACACCGGAACCGGAGACCGCCTGGTAGGTGGCGACGACCAGCGCCTCAAGGCCCGCCTCGGCGGCCAGCGGCTTGAGGACCGGCATCGCGGCCATCGTCGTGCAGTTCGGGTTGGCGATGATGCCCTTGGGGCGGTGCGCGACGGCGTGCGGGTTCACCTCGGACACCACCAGCGGCACCTCGGGGTCGCGCCGCCACGCCGAGGAGTTGTCGATCACCACGGCGCCCTGCGCGGCGACCTTCTCGGCCAGCGCCCGGGAGGTCGAGCCGCCCGCCGAGAACAGCACGATGTCCAGGCCCGTGTAGTCGGCCGTGGCCGCGTCCTCCACCGTCACCCCGTCGAGGACCGTCCCCGCCGAGCGGGCCGAGGCGAACAGGCGCAGCTCCTCGGCCGGGAACTCGCGCTCCGCGAGAATCCTGCGCATGACCGTGCCGACCTGACCGGTGGCTCCGACGATTCCGACCCTCACGACGACTCCCTTACGTGACTGTGTGACCGCGTGTGACCGCGTGTGACTGTGTGCGTGCCCGGGGGGCGACGGGGCCCGGGGCACCTCCATCATGCGCGGGACCCCGGCCGGTGTGTCCAATCGATTGCCCGCGCACCGGACGGTTCACTCCGCCCCGCCCCGGTCAGCCCCGCAGCTCGATCGTCCACTCGCCGAGCGCCCGGACCTGGAGGATTCCTTCCGATATGCGGTGCGGATCGGAAGATCCGGTGACTTTGTGCCGGGGGAACAGGTTTTCGTCCAGCTGGAAGAGATGGTGGATGCCGCTGGTGCAGACGAAGGAGATCTCCGTGTCCGGCCCGGTGTGATGTACGACTCCATAGCCGACGCCCTGGGTGCGCCGCCCGAGCGGGGTCGCCGCCTTGAGCGGCTGCGGCTCCAGCCGCCATTTGGTGTGGTCGGCGGCGACGACCAGCAGGAAGCAGGTGCCGCCCGGATCCACCCAGACCGGGCCCAGCGCGGGCCGCCGTCTGCCCTGGAGATCGGCGATGATCGCGGTGTTCCCGAACGGATGGTTCACGGCGTGCGCGGCCAGATACCGGTCCTGCTGGTACGAGAGCTGGCTCAGGGACATCAGCGCCGGTGGCCCCTGGTAGCGCAGCACCGAGGTGCCCTGTCCCTCGACCGGGCCGGTGAACAGCGGCGCGTCCTCCTCGGGCAGCACCTCCAGGGTCCACTCGCCCTTGTGCTTGATCCGCAGGCCGATCTCGGCCTGACCCTTGGCGAAGACCGTCGCCGTACCGCGGATCCCGTTGTTGCGGCCGTTCAGCCACCCGGTCTCGTCGCCGTACTCGTCGATCCTGAACATCTCCAGGTCGTAGCCGCGCTCGGCGCCGGGGAAGTCGTAGCGCAGCAGCGCCGGGCGGCCGGGCCGGGGATTGACCAGCGTGATCGTCTTCTCGCCCCGGCCCTGGTAGACACCGGTCCTGCGGCCCTTCGCGGGATCGCGGACCGGCAGCGGGCGTGGTTCGAGCCGCCAGTCGCCGTCACCGCGCTCGACGACGAGCACATGCGGGCCGTCGGGGACCGGGAAGGTCTCCTTGAGCTTGCCGGTGTCGTTGACCAGCAGATCGTTGCGTTCGAGGTCGTCGAGGTGCTCGATCCGGTGGCCGGTGATCAGGAACCACGCGTCACGGTCGGCGCCCCCGTCGAACCGGGCCCGCACATCGCCCGAGGTGCCGGTGTAGAGGAGGACATCGGGGCCGCGCCCGTGAAGGGTCCGGGTGCCCAGCGGGCGGGCGGCGGCGAGCGGCAGGACGGAGAGGGTCCACTCGCCGCTGTACTTCACCCGCAGTCGCAGCGGCCGGTCGGCGGGCGGCTGGACCAGCGCGCGGCCGTGCAGATCACGCACGGTGGCGTTGAAGACGAGCTTGTCCTCCTTGTTGTCCCGGTCCAGGGTCTCGACGCACAGCCAGCTCTCGCCCTCGACCCGCGCCTCCACGATCACCGGCCCGCGTGGCAACGGCACCTCCACGGTGACCACGTCATTGCCCTTGCCGCTACGGACGTAGGGGGTGAAGTCGGGGCCGAGGGGGGAGGCGCCCGTGGTGGGCACGGTGGGCACGGTGGGCACGAGGGGCTGGGCGGGCGGTGGGCCCGAGGTCTTGGAGACGGCGGTGTTGAGGACGGGCCCGGCGGGTACGGGGGCCGGTGCTGCGGGGGCGGGGGCCAGGGGAGCCGGTGCCGAGGGAGCCGGTGCCAGGGGAACTGGTGCCAAGGGAGCCGGTGCTGCCACAGCAACCCCTGCCACCACAGGCGCCGCCCCCGCCACCTCCACCCCGAAGTCCGTCGCCAGTCCCGCCAGCCCCGACGCGTACCCCTGTCCCACCGCCCGGAACTTCCACGCCCCGTCCCGCCGGTAGAACTCGCCCAGCACGAAGGCCGTCTCCTCGGCCGCGTCCGTCACCGCGTAGTGCGCGGCCACCGTGCCGTCGGGCGCGACCGTCTGCACGTACAGCCCCGGCACCTGCCCGAAGGTCCCGCCGTCGCAGGAACCGGCGATCACCACGCGCTGTACGGCCGCCTCCACGTTCGGGAGGTCGAGTTCGAGCCACTCGGCGGACTGCCCGGCGCCCTGTCCGAGGCCCGCGTGCCGGACCGCGCCCGACGGGTGCCGGGGCTGGTTGTGGAACACCAGGTCGGCGTCGCCCCGCACCCGCCCGGCCGCGTCGAGCAGCAGGGCGGAGGCGTCCACGGCGGGTGTGCCCGGAACGTCGGCGCGACCGACCGCGACCCGCAAGGGAGCCGTGGGGACGGGAGCGTTGGCGCCTTTGGAGAGGTACGTCATGGGACACATGGTGACAGTGGAGGCGGCGTGAAGTCGATGGTCGGATGCGATGGTGGAGAGGGTGGGATCACGTGGAGGGAGACAGCGGGATCGGGCGGAGTGAGACAGTCGGCCGGGCGGAGGGAGACAGCCAGACGAAGCGGAGCGACACCGTCCGGACAGGGCCGGAAAGTTCCCCCGGATCCGCCCGAACGTTTCCGCCCGCTCCGGCGTCGTAGAGGAAACGCGGCGAGGAGAGGGGTGGCTGTGCTGCGCAGAATGGCGCGCCGCGGCCGGGGGGCGGACCGCTCGGCGGACGACCCGCTGGACGCGGCCCAGGAACGCCGGGTGCGAGCGGTGCTCGCGCTGGGCGGGGTGCCGCAGGCGGACCTGCCGGACGGGGTGCAGCAGGTCCGCCTGCGGCTGCTGGAGCGGGCGGCCGGCGGACTGGAGGCGCCCCGGGACATCTCCGCCTGGGCGGCGGTGGTCGCCTCCAACCTCGCCATGGACTGGCATCGCGCCAAGCGCCGCCAGGAGCGCCTCGGGGAGCGCCTCGCCGCGCTGCACGAACCGGTGCTCCCCTCGGCCGAGGACTCCCGTGTGCTCTCCCTCGCCGTCGCCCGGGGGCTGGACGAACTGCCCGACGCCCAGCGTCAGGTGCTGGTCCTGCGGTTCTACGCCGACCTGCCGGTGCGCGGGATAGCCGAGCAACTGGGCATCCCCGAGGGCACGGTCAAGAGCAGGCTGCACACCGCGGTCCGGGCCCTGCGCGCCCGGCTGCACGAGGACGAGGTGGTGTGACGTGTCCGTCGAACCCGACGGCTACGACGGCCCGGACGGCTCCGGCGGCCGGGACGGCTCCGGCGGCCGGGACGGCTCCGGCGGCCGGGACGGCTTCGCCGGTGCCTACGACGCCCTGGACCCGCTGCTGGCCGTGCTGATGGACGATCCGCTGCCCGACGAGGCCCGCGCCGACGCCGCCTTCATGGCCGAGTACCGCGCGGCGAGCGCCGATGTCACTGTCCTGCGCGAACAGTTGGGGCACATCGCGACGGCCCTCACCGACCCGCAGCCGCAGCCGGAGCCGCGCCCCGAGCCACGGCCCGCCCCCCTCCGCCCCCGCCCCCGCCGCCGCCCCTTCGCCCTTGTCCTGGGCGGGCTGGCCGCCGTATGCGCCGCCGTCCTGCTGGCCGGGCTCGGCTGGATCGCGGTGCAGGCGGGTGCGGGCGCGAGCGACTCCGCCGCCAGCGGCAGCAATGGCAAGGCGGCGGCCGAGGACGCGGGGGGCGACGAGGACGGCGGCGAGAACCAGGCGTCCTCGGCCCTGGGCAGCCCCGGCTATCTCGCCTGCGCCCGGCTGGTGGTCGAGGGCGAGGTCACCGCCGTACAGCCCGAACCGGGCGGCGGCGGGGACCGGATCACGCTGGACATCACCCGGTACCACAAACCGGCCCGGGGCGAGCCGCAGATCACCTTCACGCTGAGCCGGGACAGCGAGCCCCGGCTGGAGCAGGGCGACCACGCCCTGATCGCCATCCGGACCGGTGCCACCGCACCCGATCTGTGGGTGGTCGGCGAACAGGACATCGCCCCCGAGCGCGCCCTGATCACCGAGACCCTCCCCAGGGCCGAGGGCCTGCCCTGCGAGTGACCGCCCGACGCGAAGGGGCGGGCGCCCCCCCCGAGGGGGACGCCCGCCCCGGTCCCACGAACTACGTGGTCACCGTGCGGTCACGCGGTCCGCTACGGCGTCACCTCGCCGATCGCCACGCTGCCCACGCCCGCGGTGGTGCCGCGCGCGGTGACCAGCTTGACCTCGCCGAAGAACGCGCGCCCGGCGGGCGCGGGCGCCACGGCGGTGACGTTCGCGGAGACCTGCGCCGACGCACCCGTACCGAGCTTCACCGGCGCGGACCCGTCGACGCTCACCGTGCCGAGCCCGGCGGAGAAGAACACGTCGAGGTAGTCGTACGCGGTGCTGCCGGCCGGCACCGAGTACCCGTCGATCAGCACGGAGTACGTGCCGGCCGCCGGGGCGGTGACGGACACGGCCTCCTCGGAGTCACCGTCGGCCGCCTGGGCGACGACGTTGCCGTTCGCGTCCAGGAGGTAGAGGTCGAGGTCGGCGGCGGCGTCCGAGACATTGCCGATCGACGCGTCCAGCCGGGTGGCCCCCGCCGGGACGGTGACCTCGAACTCGGCACTCTCGCCGTGCCCGATCTCCCGCCGCTCCGACAGCGACGAACCGAGCGGACCGCCCTCCAGCTTGCCGTCGATCGGCGCCTTGGAGTTGGTCACGGTCCAGGACACCGGGGCCGGGGTACCGGCCTGGATCTCGGGCAGCGTCACGGTCTCGGGCGCGAAGTCCGCGCCCAGGACGGTGACATCCAGCTTGAACGGGTTGTTGAGCAGCGGCGACGTACGGCGCGACTCGACCTCGATCTCCCACACGCCCGGCTGCGGATCGCTGTACGAGCGCGCGTCGGGGCGGCAGCCGTTGCCGTCGAGGTAGTTGTTGTAGCAGTACGGCGTGGAGGTCTCGTCCAGCGCGACACCGTACGGGTGGATGCTGATGAACCGCGTCTGGCTCGTGGCCTTCAGGCCGCTGATGGCCACCTCCAGCGCCTCGGCGCCCTCGGGCACGGTGACGAAGTAGGAGGTCGAGCTGTTGCGCTGGACCGAACCGGAGGCGGAGAAGGTGTAGTTCACGGGCTGCGCGGCCACGACCGTGCTGAGCACCTGCTGATCGACGCCCTCGGTGCGCGGGTCGTCGACCTCCAGGATCGCGCTCTTGACGCCCGCCGACTTCGGCGCGGCCTGCACCTTGACGGTGACCGGCTGGTTCAGCGGCAGCTTCACCTCGTCGGAGCCGACGATCTTGAAGGTGCTCTCCGCGTTGTTCGCGAAGTCCAGCTCGTGCTTGAGCGCCGTGTTCGCGCCGCTGGTACGGGTCAGTGTGATCTCGTACGTCTTCTTCTGCCCGGCCTTGAGGCCGCCCTCGCGGTCGTAGAGACCGGTGCCGTAGCCCGGGGTCTCAAGGAACTGGTCGATCGCGGTGTCCACCGGTGCCTTGACCGTGTAGGTGTGGGCGGTCGCCCCGTCGCGGACCGACTTCCAGGCGTCCTCGACGTTGATCAGGCCCGCGCCCTCCTCGTACGCCTGCACACCGCTGATGTGGTCGGCGGTGGAGGTGAGGGCGGTGCGCAGCTTCGCGGGCGTCAGATCGATGCCGCGCTGCTTCGCCGCGCTCAGCAGCAGGGCCGCCGCGCCGGTCGCCTGCGGGGAGGCCATCGAGGTGCCCTGGAGCATGGAGTAGCCGGGCGGCAGGCTGTAGCCCGCCTCGGCGACCGCGCCGCCGGGCGACCAGGTCTGGGTGGTGTTGATGGCGGCGCCGGGCGCGGACAGGGTCGGCGTGAAGCCGCCGTCCTCACGCGGGCCGCGCGAGGAGAACGGCATCATCGCGTTCTTCTTCGCCACCTGGGAGCCGTAGTTGGCGGCCCAGGTCTCCTTGGAGATGGTGGCGCCGACCGAGATCACCTTGTCGGCGAGGGCCGGGTCGCTGATGGTGTTCAGGCCGGGGCCGTCGTTGCCCGCGGAGATCACCAGCTGGACGCCGTACTCGTCGATCAGCCGGGTGTACAGCTCGGCGCGGGCGTTGTTGCCGTCGTTGAGCGACGGGAGGCCGCCGATGGACATGTTGACGATGTCCACGTCACGGTTGACGACGAGGTCGATCATGCCCTCGGTGAGCGCCACGTTGGTGCAGCCGCCGCTCCAGGTGCAGGCGCGCGAGGAGACCAGCTGGGCGCCGGGCGCGGCACCGTTCATCTCGCCGCCGAACAGGCCGTTGGCGGCGGTGATACCGGCCACGTGGGTGCCGTGGGCGCCCTCGATGACACCGATGCTGACGTAGTCGGCCTTGGCGCCGGTGTCCGCGTTGTAGACGACGTCCTTGCGGATCTCGATGACGAACGGGATGCGCTCGGCGATCTCGGTGGCCGGGTTGTCGGTGCCGAAGTAGCCGATCTGGAAGCCGTCCTTGTACGGCTTCAGCGCGGTCTCGTCGGAGAAGTCGAGATCGTCGTCCAGGTCGACCCGGACGGTCCCGGCGGCCGGGTCGTACAGCACGCCCCAGACATCGGTCCGGTCGCCGTCGCGGTTGAGGTCCCCGGCCATGTCGCCGCCATTGGTGGCGGACTCGGAGAAGTAGTTGAACTTGTAGGTGCCCGCCGGGGTGGAGAAGGTCTCCCGGGTGCCGGTCGGCGAGGTGACGGTGAAGCCGGTGCCGCTGACCGAGGCGGTCATCCGCCGCCAGGTGCCGTCGCCGTCGACCACCGGGTCGGTGGCCGTCACCCAGTCGACGATCTTGCGCTCGCCGGTGGTGGTCTGCTGGAGCGCCGGGTGAGCGAGGTCCACCCCGGAGTCCAGGATGCCGATGGTGACCCCGCGGCCGTCCGCCTTCGGATTGTCGTCCACGAAGTCGACGGCACCGGTCTCGAAGGACGGGTTGTACGGGTTCTCCGCCGGGGTGTCCTCGTCCGGCGCCGGGTAGGCGGCGGTGCCCGTCGCGCCCGGGGCGGTGGCACCCGCGTCGGGGCTCGGGTCCTCCAGCGGGATCTCCTCGCCGAGGTCGATCGCGTGCACGGAGGACAGCTCGGCCGCGGCGGCGATGGCCGCGTCCGCCTTGCCGGTGGGGACGGTGGCCCGGACATAGCCGAGCTGGTCGTACGTCTGGCCGACCAGTCCGCCGTCGACGGCGTCGAGCTGGCCCGCGACCTGCTCGGTGGCGCCCGGCGCGGTGGCGACCATCAGGGTGATGGTCTTCTCGCCGTCGGCCTTGGCCTCGGCGAGCAGTTCGGCGTCGGCCGAGCCGAGCTTGTCGTCGGCGGACTTCACCGCGGGGTCCGCGGCGACGGGCGGGGCGTCGGCGGCGAGGGCCACGGGTATGGGCCCGGCGGCGGCGAGCGCGGCCACGAGTCCGGCGGCCACGGCGATCCGGGCCACGCGTCTCGCGCCGGGTATGGATTCGCTCTCGGGGGTCTGGGTCATCGGCATCCCTTGAAGGTGAAGGAACGAACCTGAGCGTACGTTCGGCCGGGATCGATCGGTCCTGGCCGAAGGCGTCCGGAATGCGGTCCCGGACGACCGCCCAGCCTTGCGCAAGGGACAGATGTTTGGGGAGAGTTGACCGAAACTCGGTGGAGGGATGGGGAAAACCCGCGATGGGTTTCGCGGGCGTTGGTCGCCCTTCGGACGGCTTGTCCCGCATGCGTCGCTCCGCCCCACCCCGACCGGAGGCCGGCTTCATGTTCCCCGCACGGCTGCGTGCCGGTGCCCCGTTGGCCGTGGCGATGCTCGCCCTGTCCGGCTGCTCCTCCCTCTGGAACTGCACCGACACGACGGCGGAGCGCGGTGAGGCCGGGGTCGGGGTGCGGGTCTTGGACACGTCCGGGCAGCCTCTCGGCGTCACCGCCGAGGTCGTCGACTGGCGCCTTGAGCCCCACCCGCAGGTGCCCTCCGACGGCGACCGGGTCCGCTTCCAGTACCGCTTCGACGGCGCCGACGAGCGGTCCGGCCCCGCGGTGGACGCGTGCGCGGTCGACAAGGACCGCCTGGTGCTGGGGTGTATGACGGTGTATTCGTCCGGGGCGTGGCCCGAGCCGGACGATGCCCGCACGGGCGACGACTGGCTCGCCGTCGAGCACCCCGAGCGGGTCGCCGGAGTGCTGCTGATCCCCAATGACCAGTCCTACGACGGACGCACCTGCGAGCAGGACAGCAAGGACGGCGGCGGGCAGCATCCGCCGGAATCCCCCAGCGTGGGGGACCAGTTGTAAGAGGCCGACGCCCGCCGGGTACGAGTCCCTTGGTCGAGATGCCTGTGTGTGCCCGGCGCGTACGAGTCCCTTGGTCGAGATGCCTGTGTGTGCCCGGCGCGTACGAGTCCCTTGTAC
>NZ_JBHTZD010000002.1:0-23008 GCF_042790455.1 Streptomyces sp. NPDC056734 | reverse complement strand
ACGGAGTCCCTGGTCGAGATGCCTGTGCGTGACCGGCGCGTACGAGTCCCTGGTCGAGATGCCTGTGCGTGACCGGCGCGTACGAGTCCCTGGTCGAGGTCCCTGTGCGTGACCGGCGCGCACGACCCCTCGGTCAAGATCCCCGTGCGTGACCGCCGCGCACGACCCCTCGGTCAAGATCCCCGCGCGCGACCGGCGCCCCCACCCCCCACCCCGTCAGATGAACGCAGAGTGACCGACGCCCGGCCGCCGGAAGAGCGACCGGCGGACGGGGCGCCCCGCACAGATCGTCGTACGGTGATCGGCGTCGCGCGTTGTCGTCTCGTTAACGCGCAGGCCACTCCCGGTGCCAAGCATCCAGGAGAGACGGGAGGTCCGCGTGAGCGGCTTTCCGCGACCACTGCCGACGCGTTCGCACTCGGGGAGACCGCGCCATGTCGCGCATACGCTCTGTCGCCGGATCAGCCGCCGCGGCGCTGCCCGTCCACCGCCGGGCCGTCCTCGCCACCGCCGGAGCGGTGACCCTGTCCGCGGGCGCCGGTTACGCCCTGCGGCCCACCGACAGCCGGGCCGCCGCGCAGAGCGCCGCCGCGCCCCAGACGCCCGTCGCGGTCTCCGGCCGGGCCCCGGCCGCGCCGCTCGCCCCGTACACCCGGGGCACCACCCTCGACACCGTCGCCGCCGCCGTCACCGTCACCGGTCCCGGCACCGGCTACCGGCGGCTCGGCGACGGCACCGGCTGGCCGCGCGTGGTCCGCGACGACCTCGCCGAAGCCGGCTCCGGCAGGGAGCGCAGCCGTGTTCCGCTCGCCGCGTTCGTCCAGCTCACCGACCTGCATCTGACCGACGTCCAGCACCCGCTGCGCCTGGAGTTCCTGCGCTCGGCCGACGTGCACTCCTGGCGCCCGCAGGAGGCACTGACCGTGCAGGGCGCCGTCTCCCTGGTGGAGCGGATCAACGCACTGCGGGGCGCCCCCGTCACCGGCGCCCCGCTGCACTTCGCCGTCACCACCGGCGACAACACGGACAACAACTGCGGCACCGAACTGGAATGGTTCCTGACGGTCATGAGCGGCGGCCGGATCACCCCCGACTCCGGTGACCCGCGCCGCTACGAGGGCGTCATGAACAGCGGCCTCACCCAGTACTGGCAGCCCGCCGCCCCCGTCCGCGACGCCGACAAACAGCGCGGCTTCCCGCAACTGGAAGGTTTCCTCACCGCCGCCCGGCGCGAGGTGAACAGCCCCGGTCTGAACCTGCCCTGGTACTCCACCGTCGGCAACCACGACTCCCTCCCGCTCGGCTGCTACGGCCACGGCGACCCCTACCTCCGCGACTTCGCCACCGGCGGCCGGAAACTGATGGAGCTGCCCGCGGCCGAGTCCAAGAAGCTCCAGGACGTCATCCGGGGGGCCAAGGACCCGATCGGCACCCGGTTCCGCGACCTGCTCACCGCGCACACCCGCGATCTGCGCCCCGTCACCCCGGACCCGCGCCGCGCCCCCTTCACCACCGCCGAGTACCTCCAGGCCCACCTCGACCCGAAGTACACCGGCATGGGCCCGGCCGGGCACGGCTACTCCACGGCCAACGTCGAGGCGAAGACGCAGTACTACTCCTTCCGGGCCGCCGACGACGTCATCGGCATCAGCCTGGACACCACCGACCCCGGCGGCCACTACGAGGGCTCCCTCGGCACCGCCCAGCTGAACTGGCTCGACCGCACCCTGCGCGAGAACAGCGACTCGTACGCGATCGTCTTCAGCCACCACACCAGCGAGTCCCTGGACAACCCGCGCCCCGACCCGGCCCGCCCCGGCGAGCGCCGCCACCATGGCGCCGAGGTCGTCGGCCTGCTCAACCGGCACCGCAATGTGGTCGCCTGGGTGAACGGCCACATCCACCGCAACGCCATCACCGCGCACCCCGGCCCCGACGGCCACTCCTTCTGGGAGATCTCCACCGCGTCGCACGTAGACTTCCCGCACCACGCACGGGTCGTGGAACTGGCCGACAACCAGGACGGCACGCTGTCGCTGTTCACCACCCTGGTCGAGTCCGCGGCCCCGCACCGCACCGACTTCGCCGACCTCTCCCAGACCGGGCTGGCCGCCCTGTACCGCGAGTTGTCCTGCAACGCGGCGGGCGCCCGGACGGATCTGAACGGCAGCGCGCGGGACCGCAACACCGAACTGGTGCTCAGGAAGCCGTGAAGGTCGGCCGAAAGTCACTCAACCGGCCCAAGGGCGAGCAACCTTCACGAAACCCGTCAGGTCTTCGCCCCCGACCGAACAGGGCCCGCCGCGACGGCGCGCGGGCGAGAAGGGGGAACGACATGACCGTACGTGCACGGGCGACCCTGGTGGCGGCGACCGCGGCGGCGCTGTCGCTGGCCCTGACGGTGCCCGCGTTCGCGGTGCCGGCCGGCAAGGACCACGGCCACGACGCGACCCGCGACACGATGCGCGCAGCCGTCAAGGACGGAGTGCCCGGCGTGACGGCCACCGCGCGTGACACCCAGGGCACCTGGGGGGCCACCGAGGGCGTCGGCAACCTGACGACCGGCGCCCCGCGCTCCGCCGACGACCGCTACCGCATCGGCAGCATCACCAAGACCTTCGTGGCGACCGTCCTGCTCCAGCTGGAGGCCGAGGGCGAGCTGTCCCTGGACGACACGGTCGACAGCTGGCTGCCCGGCCTGGTCAGCGGCAACGGCCATGACGGCCGCGACATCACCGTCCGTCAGCTCCTCAACCACACCAGCGGAATCTTCAACTACACCTCGGACGACACCTTCGCCCGCGAGATCTTCCTCAAGGAGGGCTTCGACCAGAACCGCTTCCGCACCTACGCCCCCGAGGAACTCGTGGCCGTGGCCATGCGGCACGAGCCCACCTTCGCCCCCGGCACCTCCTGGAGCTACTCCAACACCAACTACATCCTCGCCGGAATGGTCATCGAGAAGATCACCGGCAGCCCCTACGGCGACGCGATCGAGGACCGCATCATCGAGCCCCTCGGCCTGGACGACACCTTCGTCCCGGCGGGCCGCCCCACCCTCGGCACCCCGCACAGCCGCGCCTACTCCAAGCTCGCCGAGACCGACGACGGCCCTTCCTACGACGTCACCGTCTTCAACCCGTCCGCGGCCGGCGCGGCCGGTGAGATGGTCTCCGACAACAACGACCTCAACCGCTTCATGAGCGCCCTGCTGCGCGGCAAGCTGCTCCCGCCCGAGCAGCTCAAGGCGATGAAGACCACGGTCCTCGCCCCCGGCATCCCCAACGCCACCTACGGGCTCGGCCTGATCAAGCAGGAGCTGTCCTGCGGGATCACCGTCTGGGGCCACGGCGGCGGCATCCACGGCTCCTCCTCCGAGTCCGTCACCACCACCGACGGCAAGCACAGCCTCGCCCTCAACCTCAATGCCGACTGGACCGGCGACTCCCAGGCCATCATCGACGCCGAGTTCTGCGGCGACTGACCGAAGGCACAACGCCTTTACGTGACCGGCGCCGGTCACGTCCCGGGCATCCACCCCGGGCCGCGACCGGCACCACCCCTTCGCCCCGCCATCACGTCATCTGGGCAGTACCACCACATACGCCGCCGGTTCCCGCTCCCCGGCGGTCATCAACGCCGTCCGCACCACCGCCGCCTGCTGCTCCATCGTGTCCCGCAGCTTGCGCGGCGTGAGGTGGACGACGGTGATCCCGAGCCGCTCCAGATGCTCGCGCTTACGGGCGTACTCCGCCCACAGCGCGTCCTCGTCCTGCGGATCGCCGTGCCGCGGGGCCCGGGTGTCCAGCTCCAGCGCGACGGACTGCTCGGGCCAGTAGGCGTCGAGCCCGCCGAGCCGGGGGCCGCCGGGCAGCCGCAGGTCCACGTTCCACAGCGGGTCGGGCAGTCCGTACTCCCGGACCATCCGGTACAGCCGCTCCTCGGCGATCACCCGCCCCTCCGCCAGCAGCGAGTCCACCGCGTCCACCACATGCGGCCGGCCCAGCAGCTTGGCCTGGTTCAGCTCCCGTACCACCGCCCCCGGCTCGCAGTACCCGCCGCGCACCGCCTCGGTCAGCAGCCGCCGTACCGACTCCGCGTCCGTCAGCTGCGCCACCGCGTCCGCCAGGGCGCGCGGCACGGGCGCGACCGGCAGCCCGGTGCGCTGCTCGGGCGTGGGCAGCGCGGCGGTACGGACGATCCGCGCGCAACCCGTCGAGCGCAGCCGCCGCATCCGGGACACCAGGACATCGAGGCGCTCCAGCGCCGGCAGCGGCGGCGCCGAGGTGAACCCGTGCAGATTGAGCGCCGCGAGCCCGGTGATCATCGCCTCGGAGTAGGCCGGCGGCTGCGGCTGCCCGGCGCCCGGCTGGGCCGGTACCGCCGGGGCGGCGTCCCCGCGCGAGGCGTACATCAGCACCGCGTGCAGGCGCTCCTCGCTGGTCGGCGCCCCGGCATGCAGCAGAAAGACCCCGGGAAGCAGCTGCCGCCAGGCCCCACCGGCCCGGCACTGCTCACCGACCTCACCGGCGGAAACCCCGTGCGCCCGCAACTGCCCCGCCGTGAGCACCCGCCGCCACGAGGCGTCCAACCGCCCCGGCGGACGGGAGGTGAGCGGGGTGCCGGGAGCGCCGGGAGTACGGGGGGAGAGGGGAATGTCGTGGTTCATGCCCCCGAGATTCCCACCCCCACCCCCCTCCCGAACCCCTGTTACAACCCCGTCGACAAACCAGAACAACAAGGCACTAAGGGACGAATGTTCGGATATCGAAAGCCCGTCGTCCGTTCACAGGGCAACGCGGCCGTCGGCTACGCCCTTAGGGGCGCGGGGCTGTATCGATATGCGGCTCCGCCGCGTGGGCGCGACCAGCCCCCACTCACCCGCACCCGGCCGCCAACCGATTCACCCCTCCCGGCCCCCGCCCACACCCCCGTCACAAACCTGCCCCCGCAACCCCCGAGCCAGATCATCCCGAGCCTCGATCACCAGCCGCCGCAACGCAGGCGCAGCCGAGGCATGCGAGGCAAGCCACCCATCCGCAGCGGCCAGCGCCCCCTCACCGTCCACCAGCGAAGGGAACAACCCCCGCACCACATCCACCCCGATCTGAATGGACCGCGCCTCCCACACACCCTCGATCGCGGCGAAGTACTTCTCGGCATACGGCGCGAGCAACTCCCGCTGAGCCGGCTGCTCGAACCCCGCGATCGTCGCCTCCACCAGCGCGTTGGACAGCGCGTCGGACTCCACGACCAGCGCCCACGCCTGCGCCTTGACGGCGGCCGACGGCCGCGCGGCCAGGCACCGCACCTGGTGACGCTTGCCGGACGCCGTGTCGTCCCGCGCCAGCTCGGCGGACAGCTCCCGCTCGCCGGTCACCCCGTGCACGGTCAGCGGCTCCAGGAACGCCCACCGCAGCTCCTGGTCGACCTCCAGCCCGTCGACCTTCTCGGTACCCTCCAGCAGCCCCCGCAGCAACCGCAGCTCGTCCCCGCCGGAGGCGACCGCCGCGAAACACCGCGCCCACGCCAACTGGTGCTCGCTGCCCGGCCCGGCCTGCCGCAGCTCCCGCAGCGCGCCCCGCGCGAACAGCTCCCCGCCCTCGGCCCGCCACCCGGGCGCCGCGTAGTGCACGAGCGCCGACTGCGCCCAGGCGTGCAGCATCAGCAGCACACCGATGTCGCTCTCCCGCCCCGCGAACCGCAGCACCAGGCCGACGAACTCCCGCGCCGGCAGCAGCGCGTCCCGCGTCAGGTTCCACAGCGCGGTCCAGCACAGCGCCCGCGCCAGCGGGTCCGTCATCGTGCCCAGCCACTCGCGCAGGGTCGCCAGCGACGTCTCGTCGAAGCGGATCTTGCAGTACGTCAGATCGTCGTCGTTGACCAGCACCAGATCCGGCGCCTGCGCGCCCGCCAGCTCCCCGACGACCGTACGCGGGCCGTCCACGTCCACCTCGGCGCGCGCGTACCGCTCCAGCGCGCCCCCGTCCGTGCGCCGGTACAGGCCGATCGCCACCCGGTGCGGGCGCAGCCGGGGATGCGACTCGGGCGCCTCCTGGAGCACCGCCAGTTCCGAGATCCGCCCGTCGGGGGACAGCAGCGTCTGCGGGGTCAGCGAGTTGACCCCGGCCGTCTGGAGCCAGGCCGCCGACCAGGCGCCCATGTCCCGGCCGCTGGTCTCCTCCAGCACCGACAGCAGATCACCCAGGCGGGTGTTGCCGTACGCGTGCCGCTTGAAGTAGCGCCGCGCGCCCTCCAGGAACGCGTCCTGACCGACGTACGCCACCAGTTGCTTGAGCACGGAGGCGCCCTTGGCGTAGGTGATGCCGTCGAAGTTGAGCTTGGCGTCCTGGAGGTCGCGGATGTCGGCGGTGACCGGGTGGGTGGAGGGGAGCTGGTCGGCGCGGTACGCCCACGCCTTGCGCCGGTTGGCGAAGGTGATCCAGCCGTCCGTGAACCGGGTCGCGCCGACCAGCGAGAACGCGCCCATGAAGTCCGCGAAGGACTCCTTGAGCCACAGGTCGTCCCACCACTCCATGGTGACCAGGTCGCCGAACCACATGTGCGCCATCTCGTGCAGGATGACGTTGGCCCGTCCCTCGTAGGACGCCCGGGTCACCTTCCCCCGGAAGATGTACTCCTCACGGAAGGTCACCAGCCCTGGGTTCTCCATCGCGCCGAGGTTGTACTCCGGCACGAACGCCTGGTCGTACTTCCCGAAGGGGTACGGGTAGTCGAAGTGGTCGTGGAAGAAGTCCAGGCCCTGCTTGGTGACCAGGAAGACGTCGTCGGAGTCGAAGTAGGGCGCCAGCCCCTTGCGGCACATCGCGCCCAGCGGAATCTCCAGCCGGCTGCCGTCCTCGAACACCCTCTCGTACGACTCCGTCACATAGTGATAGGGACCCGCCACCACACACGTGATGTACGTGGAGATCGGCCGGGTCTCCGCGAACCGCCACACCCCGTCGGTGAGCGTCCCGGCGCCGTTGCTCCACACCGTCCATCCCTGTGGCGCCCGCACCTCGAAGCGGAAGGGGCCCTTGAGGTCCGGCTGCTCGAAGTTGGCGAAGACCCGGCGCGAGTCGGCCGGTTCGTACTGGGTGTACAGGTACACCTCGCCGTCCTCCGGGTCCACGAACCGGTGCAGCCCCTCACCCGTACGGGAGTACGCGCACCGGGCGTCCACGACCAGTTCGTTCTCGGCGGCGAGGTCCTCCAGCGTGATGCGGGTGCCGTCGAAGACCTCGCTGGGGTCGAGATCCCGGCCGTTGAGGGAGACGGAGGTGACGGCCGGGGCGATCAGATCCGCGAAACTGCCCGCCCCCGGCTCGGCGCAGCGGAAGCGGATCGTGGTCACCGACCGGAAGGTCCGCGGACCCTCGCCGGTGTGCTCGCCGAGCGCCGAGCGCAGGTCGAGCGACACCTCGTACCCGTCGACGGACAGCAGGGCGGCCCGCTCCCGGGCCTCGTCGCGGGTCAGATTCTCACCGGGCACGGGCGGCACTCCTCGGCAGCTGGGCGATATCCGGTCAGGCCGATCCTGTCATGTGCCCCTGACCGGCGGCACCCGGGAATGTGGTGGTGGGAGGCGGTGTTGCCGCCGGTGAAGACCACCTTTCCTAGGGAGAGCCATGTCCGAGACCACGTCGCCCGCGCCCAGGACCCCTGTCGACTTCTGGTTCGACCCCGTGTGCCCCTGGGCCTGGATGACCTCCCGCTGGGTCCTCGAAGTGGAGAAGGTCCGTGACATCGAGGTCCGCTGGCACGTGATGAGCCTCGCGGTGCTCAACGAGGACCGCCTGGACGAACTGCCCGAGCAGTACGCCGAGAACATGCGCCCCGGCGGCAGCACCTGGACCCCGGTCCGAGTGGTGATCGCCGCCCAGCAGCTGTACGGGGACGAGGTCGTCGGCCGTCTGTACACCGCGCTCGGCACCCGCTTCCACAACCAGGGCCTCGGGGTGAACCGCGAGAGCATCGCCGCCGCCATCGCCGATGCCGGGCTGCCCGCCGATCTGATCGCCCACGCCGACAAGGACACCTACGACACCGAGCTGCGCGCCTCCCACCAGCAGGGCATCGACAAGGTGGGCCAGGAGGTCGGCACCCCGGTGATCTCGGTCCCCGGCCCCGACGGCACCGAGGTCGCCTTCTTCGGCCCGGTCGTCACCCCCGCCCCGCAGGGCGAGGAGGCGGCCCGCCTGTGGGACGGCACCCTCGCGGTGGCGTCCGTCCCCGGCTTCTACGAGATCAAGCGCTCCCGCACCCAGGGCCCCGACTTCAGCAACCTGTAGCCCCCATGGAAAACCCCCGCGAGTCACGTCCTCGCGGGGGTCTTCTTTCATCCGCCTGCCTGGTGAAGGGTGAGAAGACGATCACGAGGCAGGACGTGGGTGAGTCTTATTGCACAAGCCTTGCAACTGCACGTTAGCAGCAGAAGGGTGGCCGGGGTGCGGACCACGCCGGTCGCCGCCTCCTGCGCCGCGATCCCGCGTTGGAGGAATCCAACAGCCGTCGGCCCACCCCCCTCCTGTGACCGGACCGTCCTCACCTCAGTGACCGGCATCACGTCGATCCAGGTGTAGCCCACATTCTTTGTGCGGAGGGCACCAAGAGGCTCCCGCTCCCTTTGTCGACGGCTGACGGTGATCGGCACTTCACCGCTGGGATAGCGTCGCGATGTCCTGAACTGTCCTTCTCCCCGCGGAGTCCCCATGGCCACCGCCGCCTCCACCGCCACCACCGCCCGTCCGGGCCTGGTGCTCGCCGATCTGCTCCCCGCCTCCCGTGTCCGCGACCTCGTGCTCGTGACCGGCGGCGCCGCCCTCACCGGTATCGCGGCCCAGATCGCGGTGCCGGTGCCCGGCTCCCCGGTCCCGGTGACCGGCCAGACCTTCGCCGCGCTGCTCGTCGGCACGGCCCTCGGCGCCCGCCGCGGCTTCCTCTCCCTCGCGCTGTACGCGCTGGTCGGCATGGCGGGCGTCCCGTGGTTCGCCGAGGGCGGCCACGGAGTCTCCGCCCCGTCCTTCGGCTACGTCATCGGCATGCTGCTCGCCGCCACGGCGGTAGGCGCCCTGGCCCGCCGCGGCGCCGACCGCTCGCCGCTGCGGATGGCGGGGGCGATGCTCCTGGGCGAGGCGATCATCTACGCCATAGGCGTCCCGTACCTGGCCCTGGCCGCCAACCTGTCCCTGACGGCCGCCATCGCAGCGGGCCTGACCCCCTTCCTCCTGGGCGACGCCCTGAAGGCAGCCCTGGCCATGGGCGCACTCCCCGCAGCATGGAAGCTAACCAAGAAGAACTGAGACCGCCGGGAGCCTGAACGCAGGCAAGCCCTGAGACCGCCGGGAGCCTGAACGCAGGCAAGCAGGGGCGCGGGGAACTGCGCGACCAGCCACATGAGCGGGAAAGCCGCCCTGTCCTCCTGGCCCGGCACCCGCGCCCGCGCCCCGCCCCACCCCCAAAGGGCCCGGCATGCCACACTCCTCCCATGCGCGTGTACCTCGGCTCCGACCATGCGGGCTACGAACTCAAGAACCACCTCGTCGAATGGCTCAAGTCGGCGGGCCACGAGCCCGTGGACTGCGGGCCGCACATCTACGACGCCCAGGACGACTACCCCCCCTTCTGCCTGCGCGCAGCCGAACGCACGGCCGCGGACCCCGACGCCCTCGGCATCGTCATCGGCGGCTCCGGCAACGGCGAGCAGATCGCCGCGAACAAGGTCAAGGGCGTCCGCGCGGCGCTCGCCTGGAGCGAGGAGACGGCGTCGCTGGGCCGCCAGCACAACAACGCCAACGTCGTGGCCGTAGGCGCCCGGATGCACACCGAGGCCGAGGCCACCCGCTTCGTCGAGACCTTCCTCGGCACACCCTTCTCCGGCGACGAACGCCATGTCCGCCGCATCGACATGCTGGCGACGTACGAGACGAAGGGCGAACTGCCCCCGATCCCGGCACATCACCCCCAGGGCTGACCCGCCGCCGGGAGGAACGACCGGAGGAACGCCGGAGGAAACCGGTAGGGAGAAGGAGACGGCACCTTGCCGGAAGGGCACACCATCCACCGGCTGGCCCAGGACTACGGGGCGCTCTTCGCCGGGCGCCCCGTCCGTGTCAGCAGCCCGCAGGGAAAGTTCAGCGACGCCGCCGCCCTGCTGGACGGCACACCGATGGACACGGCCGAGGCGCACGGCAAGCATCTGTTCCTGGGGTTCCACGAGACCGACTGGGTGCACATCCATCTCGGTCTGTTCGGAAAGGTCACGATCGGGGACGCCCCCGCGCCCCCGCCCACCGACACCGTCCGCCTGCGCCTGGTGAACGACACCGCCTATGTCGACCTGCGCGGCCCCACGACCTGCGCGCTGATCACCGACGCCGAGAAGGACGCCGTACACGCCCGCCTCGGCCCCGACCCGCTGCGCCCGGACGCCGACCCGGCGGCCGCGTACCGGCGGATCTCCCGCAGCCGTACGACGGTCGCCGCCCTCCTCATGGACCAGAAGATCATCGCGGGCGTCGGCAACGTCTACCGCGCCGAGGTCCTCTTCCGGCACGGCATCGACCCGTACCGCGCGGGCAGGGACCTCACGCCCGCCGAGTGGGAGGCGATCTGGGCGGACCTGGTCGCCCTGATGCGCGAGGGCGTCCGGAACAACCGCATCGACACCGTCCGCCCGGAGCACACCCCTCAGGCGATGGGCCGCCCCCCGCGCGTGGACGACCACGGCGGCGAGGTGTACGTCTACCGCCGGGCGCACCTGCCCTGCCACCTGTGCGGCGGCGAGATCCGCACCGCCGGCCTCGCCGCCCGCAACCTCTTCTGGTGCCCGGCCTGCCAGTCCCGCTGACCGCGGACCGGCACCCCGTCACAGGACCCGCCCGGACTCAGAACCCGTGCGGCAGCCACGGCGCCGCCCCGCCCGGCCCGAACCCCGCCGAAACCGGCGCCAGCGCCCCGGCGCGCAGCTCCCGCACCCGCCCGGCCCCGGCCAGCGACGCCAGCGACACCCCGCCGAGATACGCCGACCCCAGCTCCTGTACCGACAGCGCGAGATCGGCGGCGTCGGTGGTCCGCTCGCAGGACGCCCCCGCGGTGTCACCGCTCAGCCGCCAGCGCCCGCTGTTCCACGGGCAGAAGGCGTCCTCGACGTCCAGCACCGCATCCACCGGCGCCTGATACGTCCGCGCCGCGAGCGCCGCCCCCACGTCCACCAGCCGCACATGCAGCGCGTCCCGCACCCGCACGCCCAGCCGCCGTACGTCCGACACCAGATGCAGCAGCGGATCGTCCACCGGACGCCCGTACGCCACCAGCGTCGACGTGAGGTCGATGTCGAACAGGAACCGCCACAGCGCCGCGTACGCCGCCGGATCCAGCGCCTCCACGTCCCGCAGCTCCACGGTGCCGTCCGGCCCCGTCACCTCCCACTGCGGCTTCACCCGGAACCGGGTGTACCCGACGATCTCGCCGCCCCGCTCGGCGACCACGCACTGGAGCGGTGAGCCGCCCCCGCGCTCGCTCTCCGGGTCGAGCAGCGCGACCCGCTCCCAGTGCGGCAGCCGGGCCACCATCCCCGCCCGCTCCGGCACCCGGCGCGCGTACACCGCCTCGCACGCCTCCAGCACCTCGCCCGGCGCCGCGTACCGCAGCCCTACGTCGTCCGTACCGGGCGGCACCGACAGCCGCACCCGGCGGGTCTGGGCCGTCAGATTCATCCCGTACGTCCCGATGCCGTACCCGAACCGGCCGTAGATCACCGGCTCGGAGGCCGTGAGCACGGCCAGCGGCCAGCCCCAGGACCGTACGTCCGCCAGCTGCCGGGCCATCATCGACGTCAGCACCCCGCGCCGCCGGTGGGTGCCCGCCACGCTCACCATGGTCACGCCCGCCGCCCGCACCGGGGCCCCGCCCGGCACGGTCAGCCGGAAACCGAAGGCCCCGGCCGTGCCGACACACCGGTCACCGTCCCAGGCCCCGATGGAACGTTCCTCCTCGGTGAGGGTGTTCCACATCTCCCGTTCCTCGGGCGCCTCCGGCACCCCGCCGAAGGCCCGGGTCAGGGTGTCGTACCACCCGTCCCAGTCCTCCTTGTGCAGCACCCGAAGATGCGCCACGCTCTCAGGGGCGCCGACAGGGTCGTTCGCGTCAGCCGTCGTCTCACTTGCCATGAATCCATGCCTACCAGGGCATTGCCGGACGAGCGAGGGAATTTTCCCCGGGAGGCGGCGCGGCGGCTTTCCGTGAAGTTCACTGTGGAGTCGAGCCTCGGACGGGGGACAAGTGGGACCTCCCGTGCCGGGCGGCCGGTCCGATGGATAGGGTCCCGAACTAATGGCAGCAGGACGAGAGCGGCGCGCGGAGGCCGAGACGTTCCCGGCCCGGTTGAAGATCCAGTGGCACCGGGCCCGCGTCGGCCTGCGCAGAAGTGCCGTGGACTACTTCCGCGGCGACGGCTCCGACTGGATCGCCCTCGTCGGTCTGCTGATCACCATCCCCGTGATCACCGTCATGACCCTCGCCAATCCGGTGTGGTTCTCCCCGGCCGCCCTGGTCCTGCCGATCGTGGCGGGCGGTCTGCTGCTGCGCCCCGCCAGCCTGCTCGGCCTCTACGCGGGCGCGGCCACCGCGCTGATCGTGGAGTCCGTGCAGCTCGGCCCGTACACCGAGGGCCCCGCCCGGGTCACTCCGGGTGTGGTCCTCGTGGTCGCGGCCTGCGGATTCTTCGGGCTGCTGATCGCACAGTTCCGCAGCCGGGTCGGCGTGCCCTGGCGGCGCGGCGGCACCATGCTCTTCGACCTGCGCGAACGCATCCGCACCCAGAGCCGGCTGCCCAAGCTCCCGGCGGGCTGGCACCGCGAGATGGCGCTGCGCCCGGCCGGCGGCCAGTCCTTCTCCGGCGACTTCGTGGTCGCCGCCCGCACCAACGGCGGCCGGACCCTGGAGGTCGTCCTCACCGACGTCTCCGGCAAGGGCATGGACGCGGGCTCCCGCGCCCTGCTGCTGTCCGGCGCCTTCGGCGGCCTGCTCGGCTCCCTGCCCCCGCACGCCTTCCTCCCCGCCGCCAACGGCTATCTGCTCCGCCAGGACTGGGACGAGGGCTTCGCCACCTCCATCCACCTCGTCCTGGACCTCGACTCCGGCGACTACGAGCTGTACAACGCGGGCCATCCCCCGGGCCTCCAGCTGAGCGCGGGCAGCGGACGCTGGGAGGAGAAGGCGGCCGACGGCCCCCTGCTCGGGGTGTACGAGGGCGCCCTGTTCGACCCGGTGAAGGGCTCCCTGCGCCCCGGCGATGTGCTCATGCTCTTCACGGACGGCCTGGTGGAGACCGCCGAACGGGACATCGTGGAGGGCATCGACCGGCTGACCGGCGAGGCCGACCGCTATGTCGCCGGCGGCTTCCACGGCGCCGCCTGGCATCTCATCGAGGCGGTCGCCAAGGACGTCAACGACGACCGGGCCCTGCTGCTGATCAGCCGCGAGGGCGGCGGCCCGGCCCTCCAGCCGCCTGCCCCGCCCCACTGAGACACGGGCGGCGTCCTGGCGGGGCGCCGACGCCCGCTGGGACACTGGGCGGATGACCGACGCCGACACGGCCGCGACCGCGCTGACCCTCCCCGAGGTGGAGGCGCTGGCCCGCACGGCCCACGAGGGACAGCGCGACAAGGCCGGCCGCCCCTACACCGAGCACCTCCGTGCGGTCGCGGAGGGGGTACGGCGCCGGGGCGGCGACGCCGACCAGATCGCGGCGGCCTGGCTGCACGACGCGGTCGAGGACGCCGCCCTGTCCGAGCGATGGCTGGCCCGGGCCGCGCTGAGCCGCCGTACGAAGGACATCGTGCTGGCGGTGACCAAGCGGGCCGGGGAGCCGCCGGAGGCGTACGCGGCCCGGATCCTCGGCACGCCCGGCGCGCTCCTGGTGAAGCGGGCGGACCTCGCGCACAACGCCGACCCGGCCCGGCTCGCGGCCCTGGACGAGGCGACCCGCACCCGCCTGACCCAGAAATACGCGCATATGCGCACCCTCCTGGGCCTCACCGGCAGCACGCCGACGGAGTGAGAGGACGGCCCGGACACGCCCTTCGGCCCCTCCACCGGCGACAGTTGTGACGAAGATCTCGCCGAGCGCCCGGCGCGGCCACGCCGGGTCGAACCGATCCCGGGGGAGAGCGTCGCCGGCATGCCCACCCCCAGGGCGACCGGCAGAGGATGCCGAATCCGCTCGCGTCGCCGACCGGAAGGGCCCGTCCCCGTTGGCCTGAACATCCCTCAATTCCGTTGAAAACACGGGGTGAAACGCTGGGCGAAACGCTGAGTGAGACGTGGTGCCAAAACGTGATGCCAAACGTGATGCGGAAACGGTTCGATCCGGTCCGATTTCCTGCCGGGAGCGCTCCGTGAATTCCCCTCACCGGCTGCCACGGCGGACGCCGTACCGCGGGACATGACCATGCCACTGTGACCGACGTTGCGTCACGGATCGCATATCCGGGCCGGGTTGGTGGCACGATGGTTCTGGCGGGGATGCGCGGTCGCAACCCGGCCGGGAGAGCGGACCGACCGAGGGTTGTGATCAGTTGTGGCCATTTCACTGTCAGTGGTGCTGCTGTTGGCGATCATTCTGGTGGTGCTGATCCGCGGCGGTTCGATCAAGGCGGGCCCCGCCATCGTCGCCATACTCTTCGGCTTCTTCCTGGCCTCGACGGGCATGGCCCCGTCGATCAACAGGTTCCTCGATTCGATAGCCGAGACGATCAACTCGATCAGTTTCTGATGCCAGTTTCTGACGCCATCGAGGGCCACGCCCCGGGAAAAAGATCAGGACCAGGTGAGGAACAACCTCTGACCTGGCCCTGACCGGACGGAGCGGGCGACGGGAATCGAACCCGCGTAGCCAGTTTGGAAGACTGGGGCTCTACCATTGAGCTACGCCCGCGTACAGACACCGCGCGTCCAAGGACCGCGGCACCGGATGCATCGTAGCGGGTCACACCCTCTCGCCGCACGCCACCGCGTGCTCCCGCCGCCACCCGGGGGACGCACCGCAAATGCGGCGGTCGCACAGCGTGTGGGCATGTACCCTACGTGTCGCACCAGACGGGGTGTGGCGCAGCTTGGTAGCGCGTCCGCTTTGGGAGCGGAAGGCCGTGGGTTCAAATCCCGCCACCCCGACCACGTACTCCGGCGTACTCCGCCACCTGCCACGGTCACCTCACGTGATCGCCTTTTGGGGCGTTCGCCGCCTGCGGTTACTATGCAAGCTGCCCGCCCGTGTCTCTCCTCACCGAAGCCTTTGGGCGGCGAATGTGTCGGACCTGTCTGGCCCCGGCATCAACCAAGAAGTCAGCCACAAGGAGACCGAACCGTGAAGAGCGCCGTTGAGAACCTGAACCCGACCCGGGTTCGTCTCACTGTCGAGGTGCCCTTCGAGGAGCTCAAGGACAGCCTCGACGCGGCGTACAAGAAGATCAACCAGCAGGTCTCGGTGAAGGGTTTCCGCAAGGGCAAGATTCCCGCCCGGGTCATCGACCAGCGCTTCGGCCGTGGCGCCGTGCTGGAGGAGGCCGTCAACGACGCGCTGCCGAAGTTCTACACCGAGGCGGTCAACGAGGCCGAGCTGAACGTCCTGGGCCAGCCCGAGGTCGACATCACGGAGCTGAAGGACGGCGAGACGCTGAACTTCACCGCCGAGGTCGACATCCGCCCGGTCATCACGATCCCGGACTACTCCGGCATCGAGGTCGAGGTCGACCCGGTCGAGGTCACCGACGAGGACATCGCCACGTCGGTGGAGCAGCTGCGTGAGCGGTTCGCGTCCACCGCCCCGGTCGAGCGGCCCGCCGAGGACGGCGATGTCGTCACGATCGACCTGGAGGCCAAGGTCGAGGGCGAGATCCTGGAGGACGGCATCGCGAGCGGTGTCTCCTACACCATCGGCTCCGGCGAACTGCTCGAAGGCATCGACGACGCCGTGACCGGCCTGGAGGCGGGTGGCGAGGCCACCTTCACCTCCGAGCTGAAGGGCGGCTCGGCGGCCGGCCAGGAGGCCGAGGTCACCGTCAAGGTCAGCCAGGTCGCCGCCCGGGAACTGCCCGAGCTGGACGACGACTTCGCGCAGCTCGCCTCCGAGTTCGACACCCTGGACGAGCTGAAGGCGGACAGCCGCAAGCGCCTGGAGAACATGAAGCAGTTCGACCAGGCCACCCAGGCGCAGGAGCGCGTCCTGGAGAAGCTCCTGGAACTGGTCGAGATCCCCGTCCCCGAAAAGCTTCTTGAGGACGAGGTCAACACCCGCAAGCACAACCTGGAGCACCACCAGCTCGGCCAGATGGGCCTCACCCTCGACAAATACCTGGAGCTCCAGGGCAAGACCGCCGAGGAGTTCGAGACCGAGACCCACGACGCCGCGGTCAAGGGCATCAAGACCCAGTTCGTCCTGGACGAGCTGGTCAAGACGGAGAAGCTCAACGTCAGCCAGGACGAGCTGACCGAGCACCTGATGCGCCGCGCCGCCTCCTCCGGCATGTCCCCGGACCAGTTCGCGCAGGCCGTCGTGGAGCAGGGCCAGGTCCCGCTCCTGGTCGGCGAGGTCGCCCGCGGCAAGGCCCTCGCGGTCGTCGTGGAGGCCGCCACGGTCAAGGACACCAACGGCGAGGTCATCGACCTGGACGACGAGGACGAGACCGAGTCGGCCACGGAAGCGGTCGCCGAGGTCACGGACGGTGACACCGAGACCGCCGACGCCGCCGCCGAGGCCGAGGACGCCGCCAAGGGCGACGACAAGGCGTAAGCAGCACGGAAGAGGGCCCTGGGTGAGCGAACCACCCGGGGCCTTCTTGTCTCACGGGCCGGGCCGGGCCCGCCCCCGGACCCCGCGGGTGCGAGGCGGGTCCTCCCGGTGTTCGCGGCTGACTACGCCCCCCGCGAACACCCCCTGATCCGGGATTCCCCGGAAGCGCTGCCGCGTTAGGGTCCATGAATACGGCGAACGTTAAGACGGCCCGGTGCCGTCGCAAGACGAGCAGGTGGATACGTGACGAATCTGATGCCCTCCGCCGCCGAGCCTTCCATCGGCGGTGGCCTCGGTGACCAGGTCTACAGCCGGCTGCTCAACGAGCGGATCATCTTCCTCGGCCAGCCGGTGGACGACGACATCGCGAACAAGATCACCGCACAGCTGCTGCTCCTTGCCGCCGACCCGGACAAGGACATCTACCTCTACGTCAACAGCCCCGGCGGCTCGATCACGGCCGGCATGGCGATCTACGACACCATGCAGTACATCAAGAACGACGTGGTGACCATCGCCATGGGTCTCGCGGCGTCCATGGGCCAGTTCCTGCTGAGCGCGGGCACCCCGGGCAAGCGCTTCGCGCTGCCGAACGCCGAGATCCTGATCCACCAGCCCTCCGCCGGTCTGGCCGGCTCGGCCTCGGACATCAAGATCCACGCCGAGCGGCTGCTGCACACCAAGAAGCGCATGGCGGAGCTGACCTCCCAGCACACCGGACAGAGCGTCGAGCAGATCACGCACGACTCGGACCGTGACCGCTGGTTCGACGCCTTCGAGGCCAAGCAGTACGGCCTCATCGACGACGTGATCGCGACGGCCGCCGGAATGCCGGGCGGCGGCGGCACGGGCGCCTGAGGGCACCCGAGCACAGCCCCGGCCGACCGCCACAGCTCCTAGGAGAGAGACAGTGAACGATTTCCCCGGCGCCCGCCTCTACGACCGTACGCACGCCGAGTACACCGGCCCGACGGCCGAGTCCCGCTATGTCATCCCGCGCTTCGTCGAGCGCACCTCCCAGGGCGTCCGTGAGTACGACCCGTACGCGAAGCTCTTCGAGGAGCGGGTGATCTTCCTCGGGGTGCAGATCGACGACGCCTCCGCCAATGACGTCATGGCGCAGCTGCTGTGCCTGGAGTCGATGGACCCGGACCGGGACATCTCGATCTACATCAACAGCCCCGGTGGCTCCTTCACCGCGCTGACCGCGATCTACGACACCATGCAGTTCGTGAAGCCGGACGTCCAGACGGTGTGCATGGGCCAGGCGGCCTCCGCCGCGGCCGTGCTGCTCGCCGCCGGCACCGCGGGCAAGCGGATGGCCCTGCCCAACGCGCGCGTGCTGATCCACCAGCCGTACAGCGAGACCGGCCGCGGCCAGGTCTCGGACCTGGAGATCGCCGCGAACGAAATCCTGCGGATGCGGGCCCAGCTGGAGGACATGCTGGCCAAGCACTCCACCACGCCGATCGAGAAGATCCGCGACGACATCGAGCGCGACAAGATCCTCACGGCCGACGACGCGCTGGCGTACGGCCTCATCGATCAGATCATCTCCACCCGGAAGATGAACAACGCCTCCGTGCGCTAGCACGGCCGGCGGACCCCCGGGGCGAGCGGAACGGGCGCCCGGGGAGTATCGTCTGCCGCCCCTTGGCATGGTTCACCCCGGTGCCCGACAAGGTGCACGCCAAAGTGAACCGCGCCAAGGGGGGCCCGAACGGGGGGCCCGGCAAGGTACCGTCGACATAAGGCAGCACCAGGAGTCGCTGGACTCGAAAGCGTCCAGTCGCGCTCCCAGGCGAAGGGGAAGCACACCGTGGCACGCATCGGTGACGGCGGCGATCTGCTCAAGTGCTCGTTCTGCGGCAAGAGCCAGAAGCAGGTCAAGAAGCTCATCGCAGGCCCCGGTGTGTACATCTGCGACGAGTGCATCGATCTCTGCAACGAGATCATCGAGGAAGAGCTGGCGGAGACCAGCGAGGTGCGCTGGGAGGAGCTGCCCAAGCCGCGCGAGATCTACGAGTTCCTCGAGGGATACGTCGTGGGTCAGGAGCCGGCCAAGAAGGCACTCTCGGTCGCGGTGTACAACCACTACAAGCGCGTGCAGGCCGGAGAGCACGGCGGCGCCCAAGGGCGTGACGACGCCATCGAGTTGGCGAAGTCCAACATCCTGCTGCTGGGCCCGACGGGCTCCGGCAAGACCCTCCTGGCCCAGACCCTGGCGCGCATGCTCAATGTGCCGTTCGCCATCGCCGACGCCACCGCGCTGACCGAGGCGGGCTATGTCGGCGAGGACGTCGAGAACATCCTGCTGAAGCTGATCCAGGCGGCCGACTACGACGTCAAGAAGGCCGAGACCGGGATCATCTACATCGACGAGATCGACAAGGTCGCGCGCAAGAGCGAGAACCCGTCGATCACCCGGGACGTCAGCGGCGAGGGCGTGCAGCAGGCCCTGCTGAAGATCCTGGAGGGCACCACGGCCTCGGTCCCGCCGCAGGGCGGCCGCAAGCACCCGCACCAGGAGTTCATCCAGATCGACACCACGAACGTGCTGTTCATCGTGGGCGGCGCCTTCGCGGGCCTGGAGAAGCTCATCGAGTCCCGGGCGGGCGCCAAGGGCATCGGCTTCGGCGCGACGATCCACTCCAAGCGGGAGCTGGCGGCCAAGGACCGGTTCGAGGACGTCATGCCGGAGGACCTGGTCAAGTTCGGCATGATCCCCGAGTTCATCGGCCGCCTCCCCGTCATCACCTCGGTCCACAACCTGGACCGCGAGGCCCTCCTCCAGATCCTGGTCGAGCCCCGCAACGCCCTGGTCAAGCAGTACCAGCGGCTCTTCGAACTCGACGGCGTGGAGCTGGACTTCGAGCGCGAGGCCCTCGAAGCCATCGCCGACCAGGCCATCCTCCGCCAGACCGGCGCGCGCGGCCTGCGCGCCATCATGGAGGAAGTCCTCCAGGCGGTCATGTACGAGGTCCCCTCCCGCAAGGACGTGGCCCGCGTCGTCATCACCGCCGACGTGGTCCTCTCCAACGTCAACCCGACGCTGATCCCCCGGGATTCGCGAGGCCGCGGGCCGGGCGAGCAGAAGTCGGCCTAGCCGATTCGAACGTACGAGAAGGCGCCCGGCGAAGCCCGCCGGGCGCCTTTCTCGTATCCGGGACCCAGGTCCCCGGGACTCAGGCCGTCGTCACTTCTTGGGCCGCCGTCACTTCTCGACGGCCGCCGTCATCACTTCTTGACGCGGACCTCGCTGCGGAGGTCGGCCACCAGCTTCGCGGCCTCGTCCAGGGTGTACGTCTTGGCGCCGGACGTCGGTTCGACCACGCCCATCGTGCTGTGGTCCGCCCAGATGCACAGATACGTCGTCTGCTCCTGCTCGGTGAGCGGGTTGACGGACTGGGCCTCCTGGCACTTCATCACCGCGCCGTCCAGGCTGTCCGGTGTCACGGACTGCGCGTCACCGACGAACTTGATGTCCTCGCCGGACTCCTTCGCCATCTCCGCGAAGGTGGTGTCGAGCGCGGCCTGCGGGTCCTCGATGGTGCCGTAGACGCCGAAGAAGGTGAGGCTCTCGGCGTCCTCCATCTGGCTCGGGTCCTCGATGGCGGCCAGGTCCACGGTCGAGTAGACGGCGCTGACCGACGTGGGATCGGTGATGCCGGCCTTCTTCAGGTCCTCGGCGTCGCTCGCGCTGGCCTTCTCCTCGGCGGCGTCGCCGAAGCGGTCGTACTTGTCCGACAGCACCGCGGCCGGAGCGCTCAGCTTGTGCGGCCCGTCATCCTCCAGGCCCCCCGCGCCCGAGCCGCCGCCGACCAGGAAGTACGCGCCGACGCCGATCGCCGCCACCACCGCCACCGCGCCGATGATCAGGCCCGTCTTCTTCTTGCCGCCGGACGGGGGCGGGGGGAGCGGAGCGCCGCCGTACGGGGGCTGCTGCGGGGGGACGCCCGGCTGCTGCGGGTACCCGTAACCGGGCTGCTGCGGATAGCCGTACCCCGGCTGGGGCTGCTGCGGCGGGGCCGGCGGCTGCTGAGGGTGGCCGTAGCCGGGCTGGGGTGCCTGCGGCGGCTGGCCAGGGCCGGGCTGGGGTGCCTGCGGCGGCTGGCCGTAGGGGCCCTGTCCGCCGTACGGACCGGGCTGCTGGGGCTGCCCGCCGTACGGGCCCGGCTGGTTGTAGCTCATTTCTGTGTTCCCCTCCAGATGCTTATGTGTTCCTGACATCCTGGACCAGGCACAGGAATCGCAGGCCATCGGGGTACGCACCGTTACAAAGGAATCCTGTTTCGGGACGGGGCCGTGACACCCCTAAACTGACCGGGTGACCGAGAACGCTCAGCAGCAGCCCACAGCGCCCCACACCGAACTGCCGACCCAGTACGCGCCGGCCGACGTAGAGGGGCCGCTGTACGAGCGCTGGGTGGAGCGGGGTTACTTCGAGGCGGACGAGAAGAGCGACAAGCCGCCGTTCACGGTCGTCATCCCGCCGCCGAACGTCACGGGCAGTCTGCACCTCGGGCACGCCTTCGAGCACACCCTCATCGACGCACTGACCCGCCGTAAGCGGATGCAGGGCTTCGAGACGCTGTGGCAGCCCGGCATGGACCACGCCGGCATCGCCACCCAGAACGTGGTCGAGCGTGAGCTGGGCAAGGAGGGCAAGTCCCGGCACGACCTCGGGCGGGAGGCGTTCGTCGAGCGGGTCTGGCGGTGGAAGGGCGAGTCCGGCGGCCAGATCTCCGGCCAGATGCGCCGCCTCGGCGACGGCGTCGCCTGGACCCGTGAGCGCTTCACCATGGACGAGGGGCTCTCCCAGGCCGTCCAGACCATCTTCAAGCGGCTCTACGACGACGAGCTGATCTACCGCGCCGAGCGCATCATCAACTGGTGTCCGCGCTGTCTGACCGCGATCTCCGACATCGAGGTCGAGTACCAGGACGACGAGGGCGAACTCGTCTCCATGAAGTACGGCGAGGGGGACGACTCCATCGTCGTCGCCACCACCCGCGCCGAGACCATGCTCGGCGACACCGCCGTCGCCGTGCACCCCTCGGACGAGCGGTACGCGCAGCTGATCGGCAAGCTGATCCGGCTCCCGCTCACCGACCGCTCGATCCCCGTCGTCGCCGACGAGCACGTCGACCCGGCGTTCGGCACGGGTGCCGTCAAGGTCACCCCGGCCCACGACCCCAACGACTTCGAGATCGGCCAGCGGCACGACCTGCCCGCCATCACCGTGATGGACGAGCACGCCGTCATCACCGTCCCCGGCCCCTTCCAGGGCCTGGACCGGCTGGAGGCCCGCTCCGCGATCGTCGCCGCGCTGCGCGCCGAGGGCCGGATCGTCGCCGAGAAGCGGCCCTACACCCACTCCGTCGGCCACTGCTCGCGCTGCAAGACCACCATCGAGCCCCGGCTGTCCATGCAGTGGTGGGTCAAGGTCGGCCCGCTGGCCAAGGCCGCCGGGGACGCGGTCCGTGACGGCCGGGTCAAGATCCACCCCCAGGAGATGGAGAAGCGGTACTTCGACTGGGTCGACAATCTCCATGACTGGTGCATCTCGCGCCAGTTGTGGTGGGGCCACCGCATCCCCGTCTGGTACGGGCCGAACGGCGAGACGGTCTGCGTCGGCCCCGACGACGAGCCGCCCACCGGTGCGGGCTGGCACCAGGACACCGACGTCCTCGACACCTGGTTCTCGTCCGGGCTGTGGCCCTTCTCCACCCTCGGCTGGCCCGAGCGGACCGAGTCGCTCGCGAAGTTCTATCCGAACTCCGTCCTGGTCACCGGCTACGACATCCTCTTCTTCTGGGTCGCCAGGATGATGATGTTCGGGCTGTACGCGATGGACGGGACGCCGCCGTTCCACACCATCGCCCTGCACGGCATGGTCCGTGACCAGTTCGGCAAGAAGATGTCGAAGTCCTTCGGCAACGCGGTCAACCCGCTGGACTGGATGGACAAGTACGGGTCCGACGCCCTGCGCTTCACGCTCGCGCGCGGCGCCAACCCGGGGGTGGACGTCCCGATCGGTGAGGACTGGGTCCAGGGGTCCCGGAACTTCGCCAATAAGATCTGGAACGCGACGCGCTTCGCGCTGATGAACGGCGCGACGGTGGACGGGCCGCTGCCGGAGCCGTCCCGGCTGTCGGCGGCGGACCGCTGGATCCTGTCCCGGCTGAACTCGGTGGTCGCCGAGGTGGACGC
>NZ_JBHTZD010000001.1:360385-509662 GCF_042790455.1 Streptomyces sp. NPDC056734 | reverse complement strand
CCCTCAGCGCGGTCCACCAGTCCTCGTACCGGTTACCCGCCTTATCCGCAGCCCCACCCGCCAGCCCCACCCAGCCCCACTCCCCCCAGGACATCCCATCGGTTCTCACCCTTTCGAGAACCGCGCCACGCGACCCTACTCCCACCCACCGACAAACACGCAGACCGTCACAAAACAGCCAACCCATGACCCTCTACGACTGCAGGCTCCCCCACAACAAACGTGCCTACCGAACAGCCCTCCCTGAGATAAAGGGTCTGCGGGCCCACGATGAAGAGGCCGTGGAATTGCTGGCGATTCCGCAGGAGCCGCAGAAGGATGTGGCGCAGCCGTCCGTGAATATCGGTGTCGCGCCAGAAGAAGGTGAGGAAGAATCACGGCTGCTGCTCCGTTTCGCCGCCCCCAGGGATCCGGTGATGGTCGCGGACTGGGTCTCCTTCAACGTGATCGACACCGAACGCCAGAACTGGGCCCGCGGCTGGGCGAAGCTGAAGACGTACGTCGAACGGGTCGGGAACGCCCGAGTGCCCTACGGACACCGCGAGGGCGCGACACCACTTGGACAATGGATCGCGGAACAACGACGCGCCTACGCAGCCGGCAGATGAACGGGCAACGCGCGAGGCGGCTCGAACAGCTCGGCATGGTCTGGTCCCTGGCGGATGAACGCTTCCAGGAGAACCTGGACGCCGCCAAGGCCTACTACGAGCAGCACTGGACGCTGTGCGCGCCCCGCTCCGTGACCATGCCTCACCGGCCACTCCATGGACATCGGGAAATGGCTCGCCCGACAGCGGACGCCGAACGTCTGGGAGACCCTGACGGACGGACAGCGCGAACGACTCGAGCGGCTCGGCATCACGCCGCTCGCCCCCGAGCAGGAGGCGCCCGCGAAGCCGTCCACGACGCCCCTGAGCGCCTTCGAGCGGGGCGTCGCGGCCCTGACGCAGTACAAGACCCGCGAGGGGCACGTGACCGTCCCACGGGGGCACATAGAGACGCTGCCGGACGGAACCGAAGTCAAGCTCGGAGTCTGGATCATGAACCAGAAAACCCGCCGCGCCAAACTCACCCCCGACAAGCTCGCGCAATTGGCCAACCTCGGACTCGACTGGGCGTAGCACGGCACCCTCGGCGCTAGCCGTTCTGCTCCCGTCAAGCAGTCAGGATCCGGACCGGACCGGAGGTCGAGAGCCAGGCAGACGTGCCGCCCGGACAGCCAACATTTCAGCATGCGGGAATGCTGATCCAGCCGGATGACTAGCTACGCGTCCGAACTGTGGCAGGGGGAGGTCTTCCACCTCTCCAGCCGAGGCCATCGCCGGGAACATCCAGGCCTGTGCGGCCCTCAGCCCCCTCTGCACGCACCTCCAGTACCTCAGGCGTGGGGTGACAAGCGCAGCCGCTGGATTCCTCCGTCTCAGCCCGGCACGAGACGTCGACTCCTTCCCCACGGCCTAATCACCATCGGATCAGCGGCGGCGGAACGGGTCGGTCACGTCGCCGCTCAGCACGCCGTGCACGAGCTGGGCGACCTCAGCGGCGCCGGCCTCCGTCACAGGGGCGTGGATCGTGTGGGACGTCGTGCGGGTGGAGTTGAGCATCAGCTCCCACGCGCTGTCCGTGTAGAGCACGACGGCCAGGCCGCCGTTCATCCCCAGGTGGGGCCGCCGGGCAGCGGTGCGACGCCGATGCCCATGCGGACCGGAGGGTCCACGACCTCCAGGCCCTCGGCGGTCAGCGCGGTGCGCGGCGCGGCCACTAGCTGGTGCAGCTCGGTCGCCGGGCGGCCGTGCTTCCGGGCGACCGCCTCGGCGGCGGCGAGGGCGAGCCATCCGCCGTCGTCGTCGGCGGCCTTACTGGAGGCTGACGCGAAGCGGGACGCCCGGCAGTCCCTGCGGGAGACGTGGGACGTGGTGAAGGAGAGCCGGTTCGCGGAGAGCTTTGGTGTGGCGGGGGCGCCGGTGCCCGACCACGTGGATAAGGCCGCCGAGCGGCTCGTGGAGATGCGCTCCGTCGCCGACCGGCGCGGCCACAACATGGATAAGCGGGACCGTGACGACGTCGGCCGCACCACCCGGAAGGCGGGCGAGTACCGGGGATACGCCGCCAGCCACCGTGCCCAAGCCGCCGACGCCCGCACCGAGAAGGCCCTGCGCGCCACGATCGCCGGGAAGTTCCCGCAGTTGTACGACCGGGAGGCCACGGGACGCCGCGCCTTCCAGCAGACGTAGCAGACCACACAGCGGAGCAGGAAGTAGAACGGGTTTTCTGGACTTTTTGGACCGCTCCTTCGCGCGCAAGCGCGCGATGCAGACAGCAGAACCAATCCGGATGGATCGCCGCCTGATTGCGCAACTTGCGCAGGTTCACATGCGCGTGTGCCTGTACAGGAGACTGGCTTCAGTCAGCTGCCGTGCGCTTCTTCGGCACACGCACCACACGCCGCGGCGCGGCCTTGATGCCGGCCGTCTCGTTGAGGCGATCTAGATCGAGGTAGTGGACATTGCGCACGTGGACGACCTCGAAGTCGGTGGGGTTGATGGGGCGTCGCTTCGTACGCACGAGTCCGACCTCCGCGAGCTCCCGGAGGCCCTTGCTGCGGGTGTCCTCGCTGAGCCCGAAGCGGCGTTCTGCGTCCTTGGGACTGAACCACAAGGCCTCGTCGCTCGAGGCTGGCCCGCGTTCACACAGCAACGCGAGGAACATCGCGACGCCAGCACCGGACAGCACGGTGAGGTACCCGCTAGTCCAAAAGGCCCGTGGGATCTGGACGTAGCGGTGGACGATCGCCCCGAAAACAGTCTTAGCCTCTTTGCGGGCTGCGGCCCCGGGGGCCACGTAGGCCTGACCGGTGCCGCTCTCATCCAGGACCAGGACCTGATTGGGGCGCCCCATCTGGGAGACGATCTCGATGAACTGGTTCTCCTCCAGCCATGCTTGTGCGTCACCAATCCGCCGGGCGCCGGCCGTCGCCGGATCGCGAAGGTCAAGCAAGGTCGCCCAGGCCCGGTTCGCAAAGGTAAGGCCCTGGGCCGTGTCTTCCCTCTGCATCCAGAGGTAGCTCAGGAACAGCTTCAGCCGCACCTGGCCGCCCCGGCCGCCCCGCAGCATGCGAGCCAGCGGAGGGGGCGGATCGTCGGGGTGACTGCGCTGGACGAAGCTGTAGCGCAGCTGGGCCTTGTTCCGTCCGTAGCGGGCGGCGTTCTCCGCCGCCTGCAGTGCTCCGTTCGACGGGGAGCGCTTCGTCTGGGTCGTTGGATTTTCCGCTTGCACCGGGGCACCCCTCGTAGAGTCAGTAGATATTAGTAATCGATAGTTACGTAGTTCCGGCTTCTAAGGTAGGGGTTATCCGGCACAAAGGTACCCTCCTCACTGGGTTAGACCGTGTCACATGGGGTGCAAGGGTGGGGGTCTGCCGGGTTGTCAGGCGATAAGACACTGGCGCTTCTCCGGCCGGTCCGTCTACCTTAGAACTAGAGCAGCTGATGTTGAGGGCGGGCCGGGTGGTGTACCTACTCCCGTTCTCCTGACTGCGGCTGACTCAGTGTCACCACGGTTCAACGTAGTCCGACGGTTCGTCGTCCCCGATATAGGTTTCGGCTGGCGGATGGCGGAGGGGAACAGACGAGGTTGTGCCTCCTCGTCCCCCTCCCCTGTGGTCTCACCGTGTGAGGGCCCGGAGCGATGCTCCGGGCCCTCACACGTATCCGGTGACGCCGAGGGCATCAGCAGCATTACGCCGTCCTCGCTGACCGGCGCTCTGCGGTGCTCTCGGCGGCCTCCAGCGCCCCCACGGGCCCCGTGGGCCGTCTGTTCGTCGTGCTCGCGCAGCATCCACATGACGGTCGCCGGGGAGGGGTGCTGGCCCTTTCGAGCTCCCTTGGTGATGACCAGCCGGGCCGCGATCTCGCGCAGGCTCAACTCCTGGTCCCGCAGGTGCAGCGCCATGCCGAGCATGTGGTCATCGGCGACGCGCTGTCGCTCCAATGCCTCACGCAGCAGAGTCTCGCTCTGGTGGAGTTGGCTGCTGTTCGACCAGGGCCTGGCGCTCGCCGGTCGCAGCGCGTGCAGCCGCCTGCATGCTGGTCACGAGGTTGTCGCGCTCTTGGCGCGCCTGATCGCGTTCCTCCTTGGCGCTCAGCAGCTCCTCGTTCAACTCGGCGATCTTGGCACTGAACAGCTGGTCGAGGAACTCCTCGGCGGGCCACCGGCCACCTGGTCGTTCTCGGTACGGCCATCACCGCAATCACGTACGACAACCAGGAACTGGCCGTCTCGCTCGGTGCAGGCTCCTGGGCGCCGTCGCCGTGGTCCTCGCGCCGCTCGCCCTGCTCGACAAGTAGCGCACGCTCCGGCCCGCACCGCGTCCCGATGCGCTGGCGCGGGCTCTGCGCAGGGTGTCGGTACAAGGTCACCGCACAGCGTCTTTGCACCGACAGGCCGCCCGGCCCGGCGCAGTACAAGACCCAGGGAGGGCACCCCGACAGTGCATAGGGGGCACGTAGAGGCGTCAAGCTCGGTTCCTGTCGATCACGAAGCCAAGGCGCGCCAAGCTCACCACCGACAAACTCCAGCAACTCGCCGACATCGGGCTGGCGTGGGCACGGGAGGGTAAGGAGGGGGGTAAGTTGGTGGATAAGTTTTGGTTGGGTCTCGAGTAAAGGGTGCGGGGCATGCCATCTGAGGAAGAGCTGTTCGCGTCCGTCGACGCTCTGTTGAATGAGGAGCCGCACCTGCCGCCTCCGGCGGAGCGGGCCCGGCTGCGTGAGGCTGCCGGCATCACCCAGGCCCGCCTCGCCACCGCGTTGAAGACAACGACCCAGTCAGTGAAGAACTGGGAGAACGGCCGAAGCGAGCCGAAGTCGCCGCGTCTTGATGCCTACCAGCGGCTGCTGAACGGGTGGGCGGCGAAGTATCCGGCCCTCGGTGCCGTCTCGGCTGCCGCGACGGTGCCGGCCGCGTCCAAGGTGGAGACGGCAGGCGCCCCGCAGCCTGTCGACGTTCCCGGTGCGGGACCGGCGCGCCCCGCCACCCGGCCGGCCGCGGCATCGCGGCGTCCGGCCCCTAAGAAGGCTGCGAGGCCGGCAGCCGATCCGCGGTTCCCGCACGGCCCGCTCGCGGTGCTGGACGGTGACGGCTCCGCGTACGGCACGGGCGGCATCGTGCTCGACTGCCCGGCGACAAGCGTGGTGGAGCTGGTGGAGTGGACGCTCAGGGAATCCGGGCTCGGTGCGGCGCGGCTGCACCACAACGGCAAGGACAGCGACCCGCTGATCGTGCTCACCGCCGCGGCCGCCGTCAAGCTCGGACTACCCGAGCGCCTGGAGGGCCATGAGCAGCGCCGCTCCCTGCGCCTTGCGGAGGATCACCCGGTGGTCAAGCAGGTGGTGAAGGCGAAATGGCGGCTCACCCAGCGCGGGTTCGGGCCGTGGGCAAGGATCTACCGCAAGGTCCAGGGGCGCGAGCGGCAGTGCGTGCAGCTCGCGGTCCTGTCGTGGGACGCCCTCGATGAGCGGTCCTGGCCCGGCGTGACGGAAATGGAGCCGGCCGACGTCGCCCGCGTCCTGGGGATGTACGCCCAGCGGGTCATCACGCCGCGCGGGTCGACGGCCGTGTCCGGGCTGGAGCTGATGACGGCGCTGCGGCCGCCCACCCGCGCGGTGCAGGACCCGCAGACGGGGAACTGGGTGCCCGGCCACAATCCCGGCTCGCTCGGGACGGAGCCGATGGACCCTGCGCCGCCGGAGGCCACCGCTGAACACCCCGTCGTCGTCGACAGCGGCTGGAGTGGCGGGTTCCTGAACGAGGAGGCGTACCAGTGGGTGCGCGACGTCAGCCTGCTGACGGATGAGGAGTGCACGCTGCCGTACGCGGTCGGCCTGGACCTCAACACCGCGTTCCTCGCAGCCGCGGCCCGCCTGGTCGTCGGCCTGTCCGCCCCGGACCACTTCCACGCCCCGACGTTCAACCCGAAGATCCCCGGCTCCTGGCTGGTCGACCTCTCCCACATCGAGGTGGACCCGCGTCTGCCCTCGCCGTTCACCCCGACCGGCGAGCGTCCGACGGGACCGGCCTGGTACCAGACGCACACCGTCGCCTACGCCCAGGAGCTCGGCCACAACGTCGCCCCGATCGAGGCGTACCTGCGCCGCGAGACCGGCGCCTACCTGGACCCGTGGCACGACCGCCTCAAGACGGCCTACGTCGACACCCTCGCCGACCTCGGCGTCACCAAGGACCTGGACGACCGCGCCTTCCTCACCGCGATGGAGCGGCACAAGGACGCCGACCCGGCGATGGCGGCCGTCCTCGCCGCCATCAAAGCCACCGTCAAGGGCGGTATCGGCAAGCTGCGCGAGCGCCCGCAGGGCAAGAAGTACAAGGAGGGCGAGCGGTGGCCGGCCCTTCAGCGGCCGACCTGGCGCCCCGACATCCGCGCCGCCGTCATCTCCAAGGCCCGCATCAACATGCACCGCAAGCTGCGCAACATGGCGGCGATGACAGACCTGTACCCGCTGGCCGTACTCTCCGACTGCGTCGTCTACCCCTCGCCAGGGGAGAGCCCGCTGGACTTCCTGCCGTACGCGGCATCCGGCAAGCCGCAGCCGGGCGGGTTCCGCCTCGGGCCCACGCCGGGCCTGGCGAAGCTGGAGGGCGTCCAGTCCATGCTGTGGGCGGTCGACCTGATGGAGCAGGGCTACAACCCCGCCCGGCATATCAAGGGCGGCGACGCCGTCCTCGACGAAGGCGAGTAAGGCCAGTGCCCGACACCGGCCCGACGCACAAGAGCTTCCCGCTGGCCGACACGGGCGGCCAGGACCCCACCGTCGAGAAGGGCTGAGCCGTGGCAGAGATCGAGGACGCCATCGAGCGGGCCGACCGGGAAGCGTTCACCCGCCAGCCGCCCAAGACCCTCAAAGGGCAGATCGGCTACCTGATCAAGCAGCTCAAGACGACCCGGGCTGTCGCTGAGGAGATCGGCGTCAGCCAGCGGTCGGTGGAGCGCTACCGCACAGGCGAACGCAAGCACCCGCCGAAAGCCATCACCGAACGGATCGACGCCGCCGTACGGCAGCGGTGGCAGCCCCAGGTCCGCAAACGCCGGCAGCAACAAGCCGCCACCACGGGCGGGATCACGGTGGAGACCCGGGCCCGGTTCGGGTACACCGCACCCGTCGGTACGACCGACGACGGACGCTTCCGACGGCTCACCGTCCACCTCCCCCCGCAATACGCCCAGCGCCTCTTCGACGCCCGCACCACAGGCGCCAGCGACCAGCAAATGCGCCAGATCATCGCCGAAGGACTCAAAGAGATCTACTTCCAGGACGGCGGAACCCGCGCCACGGGACTCTCCGACGTCGCCCTCAACGACATCGACTACCTCGACCTCGACTACTAACCTCACACCGGCATCCGGGCCATCGGCAGCCCGACTGAGCCAACGCACGATGGGTGTCACCAAGGCCCGCCGAAGGCATCTGTGCCCCTTACCCAGCCGCCGACCTGGCAGGCAGACTGCGTTAATGCAGCTCCCCGCCGAAGCCGTTACCGCCACGGTGCTGATCGAGGTCGTACGGATCTCCGCCCTCCCCACCAGGCGGGACGTCCCGTACCCCGGCACCCGGTTGCCCACTGGGCCGGGAGCGAGGCCGCCACCGCCCTGGCCTTGATCGAGAGCCTGCCCGGCAGTGAACAGCACCGCTGCGGCTTCTCGCCGGGCTGGAGTGTCCGGGCCTACGAGGACTCTCTCGATCTGGCGCTGTTCGAGGCGGCGTTCTGCTTCACCTGCCACGAGGTCCGCATGCAGGGACCGGCGGTGCCGCCCGCTCTGGCCACGCAGTTCTTCGACCCGGACGCCCTGCCTGCCCGGACCCTGCTGTCTCGCTTCCGAAAGGCAGCTCCGTAGCCGACCGACTGGATGAACGCCACGACAGAAACCCACCGACCAGCTAAAGTACCTCGGCGAGCGGATCCCGGCCACCTTCGTCTACTCCGGCATCGACGTCGAATCCTCGCCACTGCTGACCGGCGTGCGCGGCTCCCAGCTCGCCGGCCGCTTCAAATCGTGCGCAACCAGCCCCTGCGCCACGGCAGCCCGGCCGACAAAAAGATCTGGCACGACCTCGTGCCCGGCATGGACAGCGCCCTGCGACTGCGCCGGCCCGGCACCCTACTCACGCACGCCGCATACCTCCACGCCCGCACCGGCGGCCGCATGGAGCCTCTCCCACCTCATCCGCGAAGCCGCCCTCGTGTCCCTGCTGGACTGCACCGAGAAAATCACCAAGAAGCTCCTCGAACAGATCGAACTCGACACCGCCGCCGAACAACGCGCCCGGGCACCGCACCGCCGCCGGATGCCCTCACAACGCCAGCCCTGACTGTCGGCGTCTGCATCAACCGTCCGTCCCGCTCCCCCGGCCGACCACTGGCCGGATGCCAGCACATCCGAACACTCCAGGAACGACCTCTGCCCCCTCATGCACAACTCTCCTCCACCACAGACACAGCCGCCGCGTACGGCGGCGGCACGTCCGGGGCCGGTGCGGCTCGCGCCGCTGCAGGGCGAGACGAACCTGTCGTACCTGGACCGGCTGCCCGACCGCTGCCGCTCGGCGTCAGAGACCTCATACCGGCACTCCTCCAGGTCAGCGGGGGCCTGTTCAAGGGCTACCGGACGGACGGCGAGGTGTACCTCAACGCCGAAGCCCGCGCCCGCGTCTCCGCGTTCTGCCGCGTACCCGAAGACGTCCTGGGACGGGCCTTGCCCGCCTGGGCCACCCAGGAGCCCCTCGCGCCCGGACGGGGCAGGCGCGGCCGGGCGGTTCCGCTTCGGAATCGTGGTGCCGTCCGCGGGGGAAGACTGCCGGCTGTGCACAGCCTCACGCACCGGACGGGCCAAGCCCGCCCGGCTGTACCTGCAGCCGCACACCCGCATCTGCCCGCGCCACCGGCGCTGGATGCTCGGCACCCACTGGATCGACGGCGCACCGGCCGACACCGAGCAGATCGACCTGACAGGGCTGCCGGAGATGGTCGCGGCGCACCGGCGGCATCTGGATCTGCTGCGCCATCGGCCGGACGCCGCCCGCGCGTTCGAGGTCGCGCACGCCGTGGTCGTCTCCTGGTGGGCGCAGCAGTGGCCGGAGAAGGAGCAGTGGCCGCGCCAGGCACTGCGGCTCGCGCCGCCGGGCGCCGATCCCGGCTGGTGGCGGCTGCTGGCCAGGGACGCGGTCACCTACCCGGAGACCGTCGCCCTCACCTCGGTCCCCACCGACGAACGCACCAGGCAGCGGCTGCTCGCCGACACCGGCGGACATCTGCCCCACACGCTTGCCCACGCCCCTGCCCTGGTCGCCCAGTTGGCGCGGGCCACGAACCGGCCCTGGCTTGCCGAGCGGACCGCCTCGACCTCGGCCGCCCCTTTGCTGGTGTGGGTGCAGCACCGCATACGGGCCGACGCAGACCCAGCCGTCGACGACCGGCTGTGGACACTGCACATGGCGCACCGGCCCCGGCCCATCGCCCGCGAACTCACCGCCTACCGCGACGCCGCACAGCAGCCGGAGAAGGCCGCGGACGGTAGACAACTGCACCTGGGGCTCCGGCACAGGTCGGATCAGGCGTTCACGACGGGGCTGGCACACGCCCGTGCCTACGCCGCCGTCCACGGCCACCTCGCCGCACCGATCCACAGCCGGTTCAACTGCTTTGCCCTGGGCCGGTGGCTGTCGAACCACCGGAAATATCCCGCGATGCCACCCGAACACGTCGCGGAACTCAAGGCACTGGATCCGTGGTGGCGGCCGCCGTGGACGGTGATGTAGCAGCGCTTCTACTACCAGGCCCGCGACCACACCCGCGCCCGCGGGCCCCTGCGGCCCGAACACGGCTTCCCCACCACCGGCTTCGGTCTGGGCGAATGGCTGTACAACCAGTGCACCGGCTACGACAGCCTGCACCCCGGCCAGCAGCGTCTCCTGGCCGACATCGGCCTCACCCGCGAGAGCGCCCGGGCGGCCCGGCCCCGCCGCAAGCACATGGCCACCCACTTCCAGCACGTCCTCGCCTGCGCCCGCTCCTACGCCGACACCCACGGCACGCTGGTGAACGCGACCACCGACACCGTCGAGGACGGGCTGAAGCTGGGGCAGTGGCTGTCCAACCAGCGAAGCAAGGACCGCGCCCACCAGATACGTCACGGCACCCCCTCGCCCCCCGCGCCGGCCCTGTCAGCGATCGACCCCTGGTGGAGCCCGCCCTGGACGCTGGAATGGCAGCGCTCCTGGCACCAGGCACGCACCCACGTCCAAGACGGCCACGTCCTGGATCCCGCCGCCGGATTCCCCGGCACCAGCAGCGCGCTCGCCACGTGGCTGACCACCCAGTGCGCCCAGTACGACACGCTCCTGCCCGATCAACACGGCCTGCTCGCCCGCATCGGAATCACTGCGGACCAGGCCCGAAGTGCCGCCGCCCGGCCCGCCGAAAGCGAGGCCGACTTCGCCACCGCCCTGGGCTACGCACGCTCCTACCACGCCGTCCACGGCACCCTCGCCGCCGCAGTCGACACCGTCCACGACGGCTTCCAGCCCGGGCGGTGGCTGCGCCGGCAACGCCAGCACGCCCGCGACCACGCCCACCGCGGCACACCTCCATCCGCCCCGACGAAGGCCCTGTCGCGGTCGATCCCTGATGGTGCCCGCCCTGGAGCCTGGCGTGGCAGCGTGCCTGGCAGCACATCCACGACCAGATCAAGGCCGGCCACCGGCTCGACGCCGACCACCACTTCCGCGCTTCGCCCCGCCCAACGCACCTGGCCACGCGCACAACGCAACCACTACGACGACCTCCACCCCGACCAGCAGCGCCTCCTGGCCGACATCGGCCTCACCCGCGACAGCACCCGCACCCGGCCCCTCACCCCCTACGCCGAGACCGCCCGCGCCTACGCCGACACCCACCACACCCTGGCCATGGCCTACTCCACCGTCCACGACGGCTTCCCCCTCGGCCGCTGGCTCAACGACCAACGCCAACAGGCCCGACGCGAGACCACCCCCAGCGCCCGCCACCAGGCACTGACCGCGATCGACCCGTGGTGGACCCGCCCTGGGATTTGGCCTGGCAGCGCGCCCGCACCACACAAACCCGCCCCCACGGTGTCCCGGCCGACGTACGCACCTGGATCAGAGCACAACACGCCGCCTGGCCCCACCTACGCCCCCAACAGCAACAACTCTTGACCGACCTGGACATCACCCCCGAAGCCGCCGCCCGCCGCCGGACCAGCCGCGTCTACCCCCTAAGCCCAGGTCTCGCCCACGCCCGCGCCTACGCCGCCCTGAACGGTCACCTCTCCTGCAGCAAAGACACCCGCCACGACGGTTTCGCCCTGGGCGACTGGCTCGTACAAAAACGCCGCGCAGCCCGCCAAGGCCGCCTCTCCCCCACCACCACCCAAGTCCTTGAGGCCCTCGACCCCTGGTGGAACCCACCCTGGCCCAGCATCTGGCAACGCACCTACCAACAAGCCAAGTTGCACCACCACACCAGCCAGGACCCCTCCCCCGCCCTCCAACGGTGGGCCGAGCGCAACTCACCCGCTGGACCACCCTTCACACCACCCAGCAGGAGCTTCTCTCCGCGGTGGGCATCCTTCCCGCATGAACTGACGCGGCCACTGCTGCCCGGCCCGGGCATGTCCAACTGCCCTGTTCTGCCCGGCCGGAAGGAGGAAAATCAAAGAAGTTCTGGCATCGAGGTCACGCAACGGTCCCCTCGCAGGCACTCACCCTCAGAAGCCAAAACCACGTTCACCGATTCGGGAGAGCCCCAGCGATGCCGGAGTTTGAGATTGCAGCCCTCGCCGCCGGGGCCGGATACCTCACAAGCGTGCTGCGGATGTGGATCCGGGTGCACGGCCGTACCAGCATGGCCCACATCCGCAGCAGACATCGCAGCGAGATAATCCGGGAACTGCCCAGTGGCAGCCGGGTCATGGACGAACACGACAAGATCACCATTGAAGTCGGCGGACCGCGGGCGGCTGAGAAGCAAGGGGGCGGCAGTGTCATCGTGGGTGACTGAGTGGTCGGCGCAGGCAGCTTGCCGTACCACTGATCCGGACGAGTTGTTCGTGCAGTCAACGGCACAGGACCGGTCCAAGGCGGTTTGCACCGGCTGCCCCGTGAGAACTGAGTGTCTCGCCGACGCACTCGACAACCGGGTCGAATTCGGCGTGTGGGGCGGCATGACCGAACGAGAACGGCGTGCCCTGCTTCGCAGACGGCCCGCCGTCGCGTCCTGGCGCGCGCTACTGCAGAGCGCACGTACCGAGTACGAGCGGGACAGCACCGGGCTTCTGGTCGAAGAACGGCCCAGGCAGCCCAAGGAGCAGCAGGGCCTGTCAACGGAACACGAACAGCAGTACGGAGCTCTCTTCCGGTTCCGCTTCGTACCGACCGTCGCGTTCCTAATCGCCGCCGGTGCGGGCCGGCACGACGCTGAGGACGCCGTGCAGAGCGCCTTCGTGCAACTGGCCCGGGCATGGGAGTCAGTGACACACCCCGAGGCCTGGCTGCGGACCACCGCCTGGCGCATGTGGCTCAAGGCCAAGTCCAGGGAGAATACCTGGACCTCGGATCCGGCCGACCTGCCCGAAGCGGGCGTGCTGGACCCATGCGGCGATATCGCCGAACAGGTCGACCTCGTGCAGCTGTTGCGGCGACTCCCCGTCCTGCAGCGCACGGTGATGGCCTTCGAAATCGACGGAGCCACGCCCGCACAGACCGCCGAGGCACTGGGAGTCCCCGGTGCCAACGTCCGCCAGAACCTGCGCCGGGCACGTCACAACCTTGAGCGCATGCTCCAGGAACAAGAGGACCAAGGAGGCACACTGTGAGCAGCTCCCCCAGGCGCAGTGCCGCCCAGCCGGTAGATGACGTGCTGGCCTCCGCCATGCAGCGCCTGGCCAACGCGTTGGACGCGACCACGGATGTCGACAGCAGGCTGACAGCCGCCTTGTATGCCGCCACTCTCCCACCCGCGCCTCCCGTCACAACCTCAATCGACGCCTTCCTCGACCGTGGCCGGCAGGAACTGCAGGCAACACTCGATGCCACCACGGACGTCGAAAGCCACCTCATCCTGGCCCTGCACGCAATCGATCTTGATCCGCAGACCGGCAGCACCAGCGACGAGTAAGCACACAAGCACAACCGACAGGCCCTCGACGACCTGGTGCGCTGGGGCACGATCGACACGTCGCTCGCGCACTTCCTGCGGGCCGCAGTCAAAGGCCGCAAGAACGTCGTCGTGGTCGGCTCCCAGGGCGTGGGAAAGACGTCCCTGCTGCGGGCCATGGCCCGGGAGATCCCGCGCACCGAACGCGTGGGCACCCTGGAATCGGAGTACGAACTCCACCTCCACGAGGACCCCGAGGGCCCAGAGGTCGTCGCCTACGAGGGACGCGAGTCCAACGGCAAGCGCGGTCCGGACGGACGCCTTCAGGGCGAACTGACCCTGTCCGACCTCTTCCCGCAGCTGCTGCGCATGTCGCTGCGGCGCGTCATCGTCGGCGAGGTCCGCTCCAGGGAAGTCGTGCCGATGCTGCACGCGATGAACGAGGGCGAGGGCGGGTCGATGGCCACCCTCCACGCCCGCAGCCCCCAGCTGTCGATCGAGCGTCTGGCCACCCTGTGTCTGGAGGCCGGCATCGGCATGACCGAGGCCTTGGCCTACCGGCTCATCGCCCAGGCCGTCGACTTCGTCGTCTACGTGCGTCTGGTCGACGAGAGCGAACTTGTCAGCCCGGACGGCACGCCCGGCCGCAAGCACCGCTTCGTGTCGCACGTCATGGAGATCACCGGCATCGGCGAGGGCGGCCGCCCCTCCTACCAGATGGTCTACGCCCCGCGCGAGCAGGACGGACACCGCGAACCGCGGGCCGTTCCGCATGGGAACATCTCCCAGACCTGCCTGGAGTACCTCGTGCGGGCCGGGCTGGACCGCACCGTCCTGCAGCGGCCCTGGGGCAGCTGGGGCGCGCGGCTGGAGACGGTGATGCCGCTGTGATGCTCACCCTCAACTCCCTGATCGCTGCGCTCGGCGGACTTCTCTCCGCCAGCGGCCTCGCCCTGGCCGCGGCGGGAAGCGTCGGCTGGGCGCCCTCGGCCGCCGTGCGCCGCCACAGCCGCCTGGAGCGCAAGGTCCGCGCCCTGTTCGTCAAGGACGTCCGTACGCCCGCCTCCTGGTGGGCACGCGGCCAAGCCCGCGTCGTCGGCGCCGCTGTGGTGGGCCTGGGTGTGTGGCTGTTCACCGGCTGGCTGACCGGCGGGCTGATCGCCCTCGCCGTCGTCCTCGGTCTGCCCTGGCTGCTGAACACCTCCGGCAGCGGCAGGACACAGATCGACAAGCTCGAAGCAATCGAGGAGTGGGTGCGGCGCATGTCCGACATCCACACGGTCGGCGTGAGCCTGGAGGCCACCATCCAGCGCAGTCTGGAGACCGTCCCGAAGGTGATCCAGGAGGATGTCCGGCTGCTCGTCTCGCGCCAGCAGTCCGGCTGGGTGCCCCAGGACGCGTACCGGGCCTTCGCCGACGACCTCAACGACGCCATGGTCGACGAGGTCGCCGCCCTTCTGATCCTGCACGTCGAGGACCGCGGCAGCGGCCTGAGCAAGGCCCTGCGCGAGCTCGCTGACGCCCTCCAGCACGAGGTCCTCGCGCGCCGCGAGGTCGAAGCCGACCGGCAAAAGCCCCGCACGAACGACCGCTGGGTGACCATCTTCTGCCTGGCGATCTTTGGCATCACCGCGTTCTCCGGCACCTACGTCGAGCCCTACAACACCTTCACCGGGCAGGTCGTCCTCGTCTTCGTCGCCGTCGCGTTCGTCATGGTCAAGGTCTGGATGCGCCGCATGGCGATCATGGAGCCCGCGCCCCGGTTCCTTTCGCCGGCCGACCGCTCCGGCGGCCAGACCACCGAGGAAACTTCGTGATCTTCTCCCCTTACGCCGTCATCGGCGGCGCCCTCGCCGGCCTCGGCCTGGTGATCGCCGCCCGCGGCATCCTCCCCGGCCGGCCCGATCTCGGCGACGTCCTGTCCCGGATGGACGCCACCCGGCTGGAGAACCTGGACCGCAACAGGGACAGCACGCCCCGCACCCTGATGGAGAAGGCTGGCACGCTCCTGCTGCGCACCGCCGGGGAAGGGACCCTGCGCCTGCCCCGGCAGCAGCTGGAACTCGTCGGCCGCTCCCCCGCCGCCCACCTGGGCCGCAAACTCGCGCTCGCCCTGTACGGGCTGCTGCTGCCCGTCCTAGCGGTGAGCGTCGCGAGCCTGGCCGGATTCCCGCTGCCGTTCGCGATGCCCGCGATCGCCGGTCTCGGCCTCGCGCTCGTCTTCTGGCTCCTGCCCGATCTACAGCTCAAGCAGGAGGCGGTGGAGGCGAAGGAGGACTTCCGGTACGCGGTCAAGGCCTACCTGCGGCTGGTCCAGCTGGAGCGTGCCGCGGACGCGGCCCCGACCCAGGCGCTGAAGAAGGCCGCCGAAGTCGGCGAGGGCTGGGTCTTCGCGAAGATCCGGGACACCATCACCCGCGCCGAACTCGAGGGCATCAGCCCGTGGGAAGGCCTCAAGCGGCTGTCCATCGAGCTCGATGTCCCTGAGCTCGGTGCCCAGGCCAGGTCACTCTCCGGCGCTCTTGTCACTTCTGCGAAAGCCCAGGCGAACATGGCGAGCGAAAAGATGGTGATGCCCGTCGCGATGCTCGTCCTGATCATGACCGTCTACATCGGCTACCCCGCGCTCTCGCGAATAGTGGCCGGCTAACCCCAACGGGAAGAGGAACTTCCACAATGGGAAACGACACCGGCCTCGCGTTCCTGAAGGCCTACTTCGGAGCCCGGATCGACCGACTGCGCAACGCCCGCGACGACCGTGGCTCGATCTCCATCGAGACGATGGTGATCGTGGCGGGCCTCGTGGTCGTCGCCGCTATCGCGGCCGCCGTCATCCTCACCAAGGTCAACGAGAAGGCGAATGAGATCAAGTGACGCGCCTTCGCAGGGTTGTCGGCCATTGGTCCCGCGCGCTCGGCGATCGTGACGCGCGGGACCGCGGAGCCATGTCCCTGGAGATGCTGATCGTCTTTCCCCTGGTGCTCCTGACGATCCTGCTGGTCGTGCATGTCGGGCTGTGGTGGCACGCCCGCAATGTGGCGATGTCGGCCGCCCAACTGGGCGCTGAGTCGGCCCGCGTCCGCGGGGCCTCAGCCGACACCGGCACTGCCGAGGCCCGCGATTTCCTCTCCCGGGCCGGCGGCAGCATCTCTGCGCTGTCGGTCAGCGGCGCCAAGGGGGCAACGGTGCGGATCCGGGTCACCGGCTACGTCGACACGATGATCCCCGGCCTGAAGCTCAAGATCGACCAGCACGCTGACGCGGCCACAGAGCGCGTCACGGAGGCCCAGTGACCATCACCCGAAGGCTCGGGGACGACCGCGGCGCGCTGTCGCTGGAGGCGGTCATCCTGTTTCCTGTCCTCATCCTGGCGCTGCTGCTGGTCGTAGCGTTCGGCCGGATCGGGTCCGCCGGCAACGCCGTCGACACCGCCGCGCGCGCCGCCTCGCTGGAACGCAGCGGCGGATCAGCCAGCAGCGCCGGGCTGAGATAGCGCGCAGCGCCCTGAACCAGCAGGGACTGGAGTGCACCTCCACCACCGTGTCCATCTCCACTGGCGGGTTCTCGGCCGCGATCGGTGAGCCGGCCTCCACCACTGCCACGGTGACCTGCACGGTCCGCCTCTCCGACATCGGGCTGCCCGGACTGCCCGGCTCCAAGACTCTGACCAGCAGCTTCACCTCGTCGATCGACTCCTACCGCCAGCGCGGCTGACAGGACCACCACGCATGACACCCGCCCGCTCCGCTCTCACCCGCCGGTTCCGTCGCGCCCTGCGCGACGACCGCGGCTCGATGAGCCTGTTCGTTCTCGTCACCGTCGTGGCGCTGTTCCTTGTGGCAGCACTCGTCTACGACGGCGCCGGCAGACTGCGTGCCCTCACCCACGCGGAAGGCGTCGCGCAAGAGGCCGCGCGGGCCGGCGGCCAGGCCATCGACGCAGGCAAGGCGATCTCCGGCGGAGGCGTCACTGTCGACCGCAACGCCGCCGTCGCCGCCGCGCGGACCTACCTCAGCCGCGAGGGAGTCAGCGGGACGGTGAGCGTGAGCGAGGACGGCGGATCCCTGGAGGTGACCGTGACCGAGTCGTACCGCGCCCTGTTCCTCGGCGCCGCGAGCGGCACGGTCACCGGTCACGGAAGCGCCAATCTCATCTACCAGGGGTGACGATCATGAGAAACCGCAGTTCCGCAGCCACCCTCGTCCGTGCGCTCCTCGCCCTGGCATCCCTGATCGCGCTTCTCGTTGCCGTGCCTACAGTCCTGCTCGGCATCGGAGTCCTGCCCGACCACGTCCCCGGCCTCGACGAGATCACCGCCGCGCTCACCACACCCGACTCCGGTCAGCTGTTCCTCGGCGCCCTCACTCTCCTCGGATGGTATGGCTGGCTCAGCTTCGTCGTCTCGGTCGTCCTGGAGACGGGCGCCGCCCTGCGCCACCTCCGGGCTCCCCGGATCCATATGCTGGGGGGATCTCAGCAGCTCGCCGGCACACTCGTCGGCGGCATCCTCATACTGCTGCCGGCGGGCACCGCGATAGCAACGCCCGCCAGCGCCGCCCCCACCACCGTGGCAACGGCCAGCGCGGCGGCCGGCGTCCACTCCGCCCCGGCCGCCACCACCGAGACCTCGTCCGCTTCCTCCGCGGCCTGGGACGGCCCCCTTCACCAGGTCCAGGACGGCGACACCCTCTGGGACATCGCGGAAAAGCGCCTGGGCGCCGGAATCGAGTGGCACCGCATCGTCGACGCCAACGAGGGCGTCCGCCAGCCTGACGGCTCCCTCGTGACCGCTGACACCACCGTCCTGCAGCCGGGCTGGACTCTGCGCCTGCCAGCCGACGCCTCACCCGCGCCGTCCGCCGACCAGGGCGGAGCCCAGCCACAGACCGCCGGTTCCACGACCGCCATCCACACCGTGCGCGCAGGCGAGACACTGACCGGTGTCGCCCAGGACGAGCTCGGTGACGCCGACGCCTATCCCCGGATCGTCGAGGCGAACAACGGCGTGAAGCAGGACGACGGGCGCGCCCTCAGAGATCCCGACGAGATCTACCCCGGCTGGAAGCTGCAGATCCCCGCTACGTCCGGCCCCGACGACAGCGACCGGAGCGACTCGAAGCCGGACGAGGCGCAGCCACCGCAAGAGCAGCCCGCCGACCCGGGCGACGCCGAGGAGCGGCCCGGCGCCGATGAGACGCAGCCGCCCGCCCAGGCCGGGCCGGGCCCAGGCGCCAGCAGCGGGGAGAGTGGCGAGCAGACCCAGCCCCCTGGCCAGGGCCCGGACACAGACCGGCAGGAGGGAGGGCAGCAGACTGCCCAGCCAGACACCCCGACCCAGCTGCCCACCGCACAGAACCCTGCACCCGACCGACAGCAGCACGGCACACCGACCCAGGCACCTGAGGCGCACGACACCACGGATGCCTCCGCCAGCGGTGACCAGAGCGTGCGGACGATCGCCTCAGCGGGAAGCATCCTGGCCGCAGCCGTCCTCGCGGTCGTCGCGACCCGTCGCGCGCGCCAGCAGCGCCGCAGGCGCCCCAAGCGGCGCATCCCTATGCCCTCCGAGGCGACAGCCGACTTCGAGCAGCAGTTGCGCGTCGCGTCCGACATCACCGGCGCCGACCTCGCCGACCGCGCCCTGCGCACCCTGGCAGCCAACTGCCGCCGGGCCGGCCGGCCTCTGCCCAAGGTCGAGGCGATGCGGATCACCACGCGCGGGGCCGAGCTCCACCTGGCCGCCGTCACCCCACCCGTTGCGCCGTTCACCGAGCACGAGGACAACCCGACGGTGTGGACGTGCCCAGCCCGCGGCACGGCTCTCCTCGACGAGGACGAGGCCGCCGACATCACAGTGCCCTACCCGGCCCTGGTGAGCCTGGGCGAGACCGAAGACGGCGACGCGGTCCTGGTCAACCTGGAGGCCATCGGCCTGCTGCGCCTGGCTGGCAGCCCGGCCGACGTCCGCGCGGTCATGCTCGCCCTCGCCGTCGAACTGGCCTCCTCCCCACTGGCGCCCGACACACAGGCCGTCCGCGTCGGCGCCGGCAGCGACCTGCACCACCTCTACACCGGCCAGATCGAGCACCACGCGGACCTCGAACCGGCCACCACCGACCTCCAGGCGCACGACGCCTTCCAGCGCCAGGCCCTCACCGACGGCGGCCACGACCACCTGCGGGCCGCCCGGCTCGGCCAGGACGGTGGCGACACCTGGACCCCCCGCATCCTCATCGCCACAGCCCCGCCCACCGGCGCGGCGGCCGCCGAACTCGCCGACCTTCTCTCCTCCCGGCCCCGCACCTCGGTCGCGGTCGTCACCGCCACAGGCGGTGAACTCGACCTGCCCGGTGCCTGGACCCTGCCCGCCCAGCCCGGCACCACCGTCGAACTGCCCGGCCTGAACCTCGCGGTCAGGCTCCAGCACCTGGACGCCGACTCCTACGACCGGCTCGTCCAGCTGATCGCCACCTCCAGTCGCACCGACGACGTCCCCCCACCGGCGTGGACCGGGCACACCGGCCCGGCCGGCGCCAACGGCCCCCGCCCCGCCGCCCCGCCCGCCGAGACCTCCGCGCTCTCACCGGACACCACCGCGGCCCCCCTGGTGAGCACCACGGTTGCCGGAGGCAGCAGCCCAGCGACCGCCGTACCGAGCTTCACGGCCCTCTCAGGCGACTTCTCGTCCGACGGCGGACCGGCTGTCAGCGACGATGACCCTGCGGAGGACAAGGACGAGGTCAGCGGCCTGTCCCCTGCAGTTGCGGGACCTGGCGCCGACGAGGAGTACGAGGAACAGACCGACGGCACCACGTCGATCGAGCCCTCCGGGTGGGACGCCGAACCCGAGCCTGCGGACGAGGACTCTGAGGCGGCCTCCACCCTCGGCCCGGAGGTCTGGGTCGTGCCCGAGCCGGACGAAGACTTCGACACGGTCCTCGGCGAAGTGCTGGCGGAACAGGAAGAACACGATTCACCACTCCAGCCGGAGGACGACGAGGCAGGATCCGGCCTGTCCGCAGCCGCGCTCGGCGGGGACCCGGACGCGGAAAAACTTCCGGAAACCATACCGGCGCCGTCCGGCGAAGAGAAAGGCGCGGAGACCAGGCTGCGCCCGGCCACGGGCGGCGAGAACACGGCAACTGCAGCGGCACCGGCGGCGCGTATCGTCCCCCGGACCAGCGCCGCGACGTCCACGGTCCTGGCCGCAATGGCCACCCCGCCCGCCGATCCCGCCGGCCCTCATGTCCAGGTCCTCGGCCCAGTGGCGCTGACGGGCGCGCAGGGCCGGGTGAACAACGGCCGACGCAACCACCTCATGGAGATCGCCGCCTGGCTCGTGCTCCACCCGGGCCTGGGCCGCCAGGATCTGGACAACGCGATCTGGCCCGGACTGCGCAGGACCGCCAGCACCCGCAACACCGCGGTCTCGCGCCTGCGTTCCTGGCTGGGCCGGGACCCCCACCTGCCCGCCGAGGACCCCCGCAGCGCGTACCTCCCTGACGTCACGAACGGCGTCTACCAGCTCGGTCCCGCAGTCACCTCGGACTGGGACCGGTTCAAGGAGCTGTACCAGCAGGGCATGCACCACGACGGGCAGGACGCCGATGTCGCCCTCGCCCGCGCCCTGGCCCTCGTACGTGGCCGCCCTTTCGCCGACATCGACCCGTCCAAGTACATCTGGGCCGAGGCCAGCATCCAGGAGATGATCAGCGCGATCGTGGACGTCGCTCACGAGCTCGCCGAACGCCGCCGCCTGGTCCGTGACTACCGCGCGACGGCCCACGCCGTCACCAAGGGCATGCTCGTCGACGCGCAGTCCGAGCTGCTCTACCGGGACCTCTTCACAATCTGCCACGAGATGGGCGACCGCGAGGGCCTGGAGCGCGCCGCCGCCCAACTGGCCCGGATCAACGCGGAGGAGGGCGTCGATTCCTCGCCCGAGACCGTCGGGCTGCTGCGCACGCTCCTCAAGGGCGAGAGGAACCAGCCCACTTTGGGGTCCGCCGCCTCATGACCACGACACGTCCGAAGTTCACCGGCCTGCGGTGTCACACCGCATCGCCTAATCGTACCTGTAGAGAGCGAGGGGCCTCTTCGGCCGACCATCCGGCGAAGGAGAACGCGCACATGAGCCGCCGTCGGCAGCATGCCGCCGTCCCGCCCGGCGGGCACACCACCCCGGTGGGCCCCGCCCCGGAAGGAGGCCGCAGATGAGCAGCCCCGCGTGGGCACTGCCCGCCGCCCTCGCCGCGGCAGGGATCGGAGCCCTGGCAGTCACGGCCGTTGCCCTGCTCATGAGCAGCCGCCGCCGGGCCGCAGAGCAGAACGCCACCGCCGAGGAGCGCGCCGAGCTCGCCCTCCAGCGCCGTCTCGCCGTGACCGCGCTCGGCATCGGCTGTCTGATGATGTTCGTCCTCGCGGGCATCGCCGCCTGGCTCTCCTTCGGGGCACAGCGCGAGTACGCCCACGCACACAATGGCGGCGACTGGGACGCGGCGACCGGCTTCGCGCTGCTCCTGGACGCTGGTGCCCTCAGCCTTTCCCTCATCCGCTTCTTCGAGGCCCTGACACTGCGGTCCAGCGCGATCACACGGATCCTGCTGCTCGCGTTCGTCTGCGCCTCGGCGGCGATGAACCTGCTCCACGGCATCGAGCAGGTCCATGCCGTCTGCGCCGACCAGCGCGTCATAGGCAGTCTGGCCAGGAAGCGGAGCCATTCGCAGCCGCAGGCAAGCCTCCATCGCGTACTCGTCGTCCCGCGAAAAGTGCTCTGCCACCCACTGCTGCAGTGCTCCGACAAGGTGGCGGGGAACACCGTCGTAGGGGGCGTAGTCGTAAGGCTCGTTGTGGCCTATCCGAACCGAGAAGGGCGGCCGTGCGAGAGTCATGGTCCGTGAGCGTACTGCTCAGCAAGGGCAGCAGAGGACAGGTTTTCCGGCGTCCAACAACCCCTCGAGCTCCGGGCTCCTTGACCAGCGTCAAAGAGTCGTCAAGCCGCTTCCACGGTCCGGGTCGTCGCGACCACAGCGGCTGCGTGCTGCGCGGCCCGCGCGGGCGCGGAGCGTGCTAGCGGTGGTTTGTTGACTGCGGGTCAGCTGCGCGCTACTCAGGAAGAGGGGAAGCCTCACCTCGCCGTTGGGGGCTGCGATGACAGCTCGTGTGCCGTGTCCGCCCGCTCCGGGCCCGCTGGAAGCCTATGCCGCCCGTTTCGATGACATCTTTACCAATCTGGCCCAGCGGCGCGGCTTCCGCGAGTACCTCGCGGGCCTGCTGCTGCCGCGGGACCGCAACAAGACCCTGACCTGCCTGGCGGGTACGGAACCGGTGGTCGGCGCCCAGCATCCGGCGGTGCAACGGCTGCAGTTCTTTCTGTCCGAGTCCCGGTGGGATCCGGAGAAGGTCAACGCGCGGCGCGTCGATCTGTTGCTGGCCGATCCGGCCACGGCTCCGCATGCGGGCGGGGTGCTGGTGGTCGACGACTCCGGGGACCGCAAGGCCGGCGGCGCGACCGCGCACGTGGGCAAGCAGTACCTCGGGTCGCTCGGCAAGGTCGACCGCGGCGTGGTCACGGTGACGACCTGCTGGGCCGACGAGCGGCTCTACCACCCGCTGCACGCGGTGCCGTACACCCCGGCCCACCACTTCCCGACCGGCAAGAAGGACCCCGGGTTCCGCAGCAAACTGCAGATCGCCGGCGAACTGACCCGCAAGGCCAAGCAGGCCGGGGTGGCGTTCCGGGCGGTGGCGGCCGATGCCGCCTACGGTGACCACCACAGCTTCCTGCGGGACCTGGGCGAGGCCGGACTGCCGTTCGTGGTCGCCGTCAAACCCAGCCACGGCTCCTGGTCCTACGGCAAGGACACCTACACACCGCGCCTTGCCGCACAGGCCCTGACCTGGACCGATCCCGAACACCCCGGCGACTGGACCCCCGTCGAACGCAGGTTCCGCGACGGACGCACCAGCACCTGGTGGGCTGCCGAGGCGTCACTGGGATTCTGGGGACCGGACGGAAACGTCCGCCTCGTAGTGGCCACCACCGACCCGCAGACCCTGCCCTCGCAGTCGACCTGGTACCTGGCCACCGACCTGCCCCGCCCCGACAGCCGGCGCGCCGCCACCAGCCCACAGCACCCGGCCGACCTCGCCGAAGTCGTAAGGATCTACGGACTTCGGCACTGGATCGAGCAGAGCTACAAACAGGTCAAGGACGAACTCGGGTGGGCCGACTTCCAGGTCCGCTCCGACACCGCCATCCGCCGCCACCAGACCCTGGTCACCTGCGCCTTCTCCTTCTGCTGGGACACCTGGTTCGCGCCGCTGGCCCCCGCCGAGGACCCCGGGCCGCCACCGCCTGCCGAGAGGGGGCTCTCCCGAACCCCACCTGCCCCGCACGGCCTGCTGGCCCCAGGCGATCCGGGCTGTTCGTGGCTGGCTGACGCCCTGGCACACGCTGCAACGCTACTGGTCCGCCTGGACCGCCAAGCCCCCACCCACAGAGCTGAGAGCCCTGCTCAACACCCTCGCCCGCGGACAGCCACTTGATCTCTACCGCCCGGTTTAACAAACCACCGCTAGCGCTACCCCTGAGACTGTTCTGCTGTTTCCCAAGGCGGTAGTGCACGGCGACAGCCGTGGGCAGCTGCCATCCCGTGCCGACTACCCGTACAGCCCGCCCCTACGGCGTGGCGGTGTCTCCGTCCGGCGGAATAACCTCGATCGCGCTGGCGGGCGGCTGGGGGACAACGGTGGCCCGCCACCTCCCGTTCCGCGGGTCGTATAGCACGTACACCCAGCTGGCTTGTGCCCGTTCCGGCAGGCGGACCTCGGCGAGGCCAGCCGCTTCAGTGGTGGTGAGGCTGGCGGGGAGCTGGATGACGATCGCGCGCTGCGGGTCGGCGAGAGTGAGCGGCTCGCCCGGTACGTGCTCGGCGAGCTCGCGGGAGCGGCGTGCCAGGAGGTCTTTGACCTTACCGTGGACGTCCTCGCCAAGCTTGGTGGCGATGGCCTGAACGAACGGCGCGAGTACCGAGCCGGTCACTGCGGCCAGCAGCAGTTCCCCGTACAGCCGGTCACCGCCTGATCCGGGTTGCGGGACAACGGCCTCAGCGGTTTCGGCGTCTTCCATGAACAAATTCTGCCATGCTTGCCGATCCGCTGTGGGACGGTGTTGCGACTGTCCGTCGTTCAACGTCTGGGGGCAGCTCGTGAGCTGGTCGACGCATGCAATGCGCCGTTACGAGCGCGGATCGGCGCTCTTCGCGCGGTATCAGGCAGACGGCGATCCGGCGCTACTCGACGAGAGTATCGACGTGTTCCGTCAGGCACGCGAGAAGGTGCGGTCGGCTGACGAGGGCCATCTCGACATTCTCGCCGGACTCGGTTTCGCGTTCATGACCCGCTACGCCGACCGGCCTCCCGCAGAGGGCCGGACGGACGACATCGACAACGCGATCGAGTGCTACACGGCGCTCCTCGTGGCCAATCCCGGAATCGCGCGCCGGTACACCACCCTCCTATGGCTCGGCGACGCGCACTCCGGACGCTTCGAGCAGGGTGGCCGCCATGCGAGCGACGCGGAGGCTGCGGTACACGCGCTCCGCCAATGCCTGGAGATGTTGCTGTCACCGGAGATGCGCGGCCTGCTCGCCGAACCCGAACGGGTGAGGCTGCCAGAGGTGCTGGCGAGCCTGGGGTCGGCGGTCACCCGGCTGTTAGACAGCCACGGCGATGAGCGGAACCTGCCCACGGCGCTCGCGGCCACACAGCAGGTTCTGGAGAAACTTCCCGGCCCGGGCCAGGCAGCGACGCACTGCGCCCAGATATTCGCCCAGCTGGTGCACCTGGTCCGAGAGCGGACGGACCTCGACGTTGACGTGGCGGTGGTGCGGGAGTCCCTCGACCGGCTGGCACCCCGCGCCTCGGGGTACGAGGTCGCGTGGCAGGCAGTGGAGCAGTACCGCCGCACGGGCGACCCTGGCCCGCTCGATGTCGCAGTGGAAGCGCTGCGGGAGATCACCCAGGACACGGAGGCCTCAGGAGAGGTGGATGTGGGGCACTTCGGGGCCCTCGGCTACGCGCTGTTGCAGCGTGCCCTGTCCGCCCCCAGCTCGCCCGACGTGGACGAAGGCATCGCGGCCTTCCGGGTCGCGTACCGGCACGCGGATACGGAGTCGTCGCGGGACGTGTGTGTGCAGGGGCTGTGCGAGCTGCTTGTGTTGCGCTACCGGGTGTCAGGGCACCTGTCCGACCTGGACGAGGTCATCGCCCTGCACATGGGCACGGTCGACCGGTACCAGGACAACTTGGAGGACGCACCGGGATTCGCTGCTGCAGCGACCGCGCTGCAGCGTCGTGCCGAGGCAGTCGGTGATCATCAGGCGAACACCATGGCGCTGGCGATGCGCATGCTCCACAACCGTGGCGAAAAGGCCGGCATGCTGAGGTCGTTCTTCAACCTGCCGTACAGCCAGCTGGCGGAACTGGCCGACGAGAGTGTCCTCACTGATTCGACGTTTCTGGACGAGGTCGACGCGGTGATCGAGAGGTCCCGGTTGCGACTCGAAGGGTCGACCGGGGAGGAGCGGACGGCCGCACTGCACGATCTGGTGGATGCGCTGCACGCGCGGGCGCGGGCGTCCGGGGGCGCGTTCGCGGACGAGCACATCGATCGGCTGCGCGAGCTGACCACGGGCCTGCGTGACCTGCACCGCGGCGCACATGAGGCGGAGCTCGGGTTCGCGTTGCACGACCGTTTTCGTCGGCACGGGGATACCTGCGATCTGGACGAGGCGTTGTCGTGTCTGGGGCGGGCGGCGGCGGTGGACACGGTGCCGACGCTGTTCCGACTGGTTGCGGCGAAGGCACGAGGCCACTTCGCCGCGCAGGCGGAGCGCTGGGAGGTCGCCGACGACGCGTACGGCCTCGCGATCGGCCTGCTCCCCCGACTCACCGCGCGGCACCTGAGCCACGACGACCATCTGCGGCAGCTGTCCCAGCTCGCCGGGCTGGCGACGGACGCGGCTGCGGCGGCGATCCGGAACGGCGATCCCGCGCGGGCACTGGAGCTGCTGGAGCAGGGGCGTGGGCTGTTGATCGGGTACGTCCTGGACGCACAGCACGATCTCGGCCGGCTGACGGAGGCGGAGCCCGCGCTGGCAGAAGCACTGCGCGATGCCGGTGACCGGCTGGCCGAGGAGGTGGACCCGCACGCCCCTGTGTTGCCGGGCATCCCGAGCGTGGCCGACCGCCGGATCGGGCTCGCGCGGGAGTGGGACAGAGCCATCGCGGCGATCCGGGTGGTGCCGGGCTTCGCGGATTTCCTTGCACCGCCCAGTCTCTCGGACCTGGTTGCTGCGGCCGCCGGCGGCCCGGTGATCACAGTCAACGTGAGCCGATTCGGCTGCGACGCGCTAGTGCTGACCGAAGGCGGGGTGACCGAAGTGCCGCTGCCGGACCTGTCGGACGCGGAGGTGCGGCAGCGGGCGGCGGGGTTCCTCGCCACGCTGCCGTTCGCGGAGTTGTCCCCGGACGACGAGGAGGCGACCGCCGACGCGCAGGAACCGTTGCGACAGACGCTGTCCTGGCTGTGGGATGCCGTCGTAGGGCCGGTGTTCGAACGCCTGGAGGCGTACGAGCGGGTGTGGTGGATCCCAACGGGCCTCCTCGCCGCACTACCACTGCACGCAGCCGCAGTCGACAAGGCGGTGTCGTCGTACGCGCCGACGATCAGGGCGCTGCGCGCGGCACAGACCCATCGCCCGCCGGACGCGGCGTTGACCGGTCAGGTGGTCACTATCGCGGATGCCCCTGGCTTGCCACCGCTACCCGGCGCCGCAGCGGAGGCCGCCCGGTTAGCAGACCGCTTTCCGACCTTCGGTCATCTGTCCGGCACGGCTGCTTCCCGGGATGGTGTGCTGGCCGCGTTCCGTGATGTCGACTGGGCCCACATCGCCTGCCACGCAAGCAGCTACCCGGCCTGGCCGGTCGACAGCGCTCTGCACCTGTTCGACGGCCCACTGACCGCAGGCGAGGTACTCGCGGCGAGGTCAGGCCAGGGCCACCTGGCGTACTTGTCAGCATGCGAGACAGTACTGGCCGACTCCGTCCTGGCCGACGAGGTGATCCACCTGGGCTCCGCCTTCCACACGGCGGGCTTCCGCCACGTCATCGGCACCCTGTGGCGCGTAACCGACGGCACAGCCACGGAAACAGCACGTCTGTTCTACGACAACCTGCCTCCCAACCTGGACGCGGACCAGGCAGCACAGGCCTTGCACACGACAGCGGTCGGACTACGGACCCGCTACCCAAAATTCCCGACCAGATGGGCCAGCTACGTCCACATCGGCCCGTAGACCGAGAGCGCAGCTGCTGCCAGATGGTTACTCATAGCTACACGCCACCTGGCCGTAGCTATACGAGAACAGGGCCGAGAACACCAGCCCCGCCCCGGCCCCGGGTATGTATGTCCCCCAGCCCAACCCGACGGTCCACATCCCGGTCCTGGACCACGGGCAGTGGCGCGACCTCACCGTGATCACCCGCCATCTCGCCGGGCGGCTCGCGTGCCTGCCTGCCGAGAGCGCCCTTCAGGAGATCGTTGTTGCGGGCGCCAGCAACGGGATCCGCCTCCTGCCGGCCCTCGACCAGTGCCGCGCCTCGTGCGGCTGCTCCAGCCGCAGCGCCCTGTGCAAGCACGCCGCCACGGCCCTGATCCAGGTCGCCCGCTGTCTGGATGCGATGCCCCTCGTCCTTCTCCTGCTCCGCGGCCGCAGCCCGGTCGACTTCTTCGTCGGCCTCCAGGACCTCGGCCACCGCAGCCTCCACCACCACGGGTCAAGGCACCTGCGGCTCCCGCCGGTCACCTTCGCGCACATCGCCTTCGACGAGGGGGAACCCTCCGCCCGCCCGTCCCTTCCGCCGGTGATGAGCCCTCCCGAGCAGTCGGCCACGGCGGTACTCCCCGCCGTTGGCGGTTTCGCCGGGCGGAGCCTTGCCGGGCTCGCCGCCGACACGGTCCAGCGGGCCCACTCCCTTCTGCGCACCCTCACAGAGAACGACGCCACGGCCATGGCACGGCCGGCGGGCATTCTCCCGGAGGCCGACCGGGACAGTGGTTCACCGGTCTCACGTCAGCTCCCCCACGTTCCGCTGCAGCAGCGGCTCAGGCAACTCCAGGAGGCTACGGGCATGACCAAGGCGGAACTGGCCCAGGCCGTCCGCGACTGGGGCCTCGACGGCTGACCTGGCATGGTGAGGTCCGTGCTGCCGCCTGGGTTCACGGAGGGGACCGATCTGGTGTCCCTCAACCGGCTTCCTGTTGTCGGCAGTCGGCTCTGGTGAGGGCCGAACCGCCTCGCGACCACGATCGAGCGGCGCGGGGCCGCATGCGGGGACCCGCGACGGGCCATCCACACACGGCCTCGGGTGATCCGTCATCGGGCCAGGTCGGGCGGAACGGGTCGTCGATGATCCACCCTCGCCATGCGGTGTCGCGGAGTTCGCCCGTGGTCTCGTCGACCACGCCCTCGGGCACCAGCCGCAGCCGCGGCCGAGCAGGCCGACGACGCTCGACGGGGTGCTGCGCGCGTTCGGTGAGCCACTGCCGGTAGAAGCGCCGCTGGTCACCGTGCGGCTTTCGGCGCTGTTCCCCCAGACTGGCGGTGCCGCGGGCGCGCAACGTGCTCGAGCTGGTCGGGGTCGAGGCGAAGGCCCTCGTCGCCGGCCAGGTGGCGGGGCAGGCAGAGCCGGCCGTCGGCTTCCTCGGCGAGACCGTCTTCGACGAGCTTGTCCACGCGGCGGCGCACCGTGGTGCGGTGCAGGCCGATCGCCGCGGCCAGGTGCGCGACGTCGGCTCCGTCGAGCACGTCGAGGGCGGTGAGGATCCGGGCACCGGACGTGCCGTGGGCGTAGTGGTGACAGGCGCCGCTGCCCATCACGGCGCCCAGCGCGAGGGTGGTGCTCCTCCCAGCCTGTGCGCACGTCCGGGACACCCTCTGCCCCCTCTCCCCCGAGGCTGAACGGTGTCCCGGGCACGCACACGACTGTGGTCTTCGGGCTCGGTCGGGGGGATGCGCAGGGTCCAGGTCGAGCTGTGCTCCCCCGTGCCGGCCGCGACTACGACCAGCCACCGGGCCGCACGCAGGCGGGCGTTGCTCGCTTCCACGGTCGAGCGGGCGCAGCCCATCAGTTCGGCCAACTGCCCTACCGAGACCTCGTGCTCAGGCCCACCGGCCTGTTCAGCCAACTGCAGCCGCGCGGAGAGGTTCTTGAGATCGGTGCCGCCGGCTGGCCCTGGCCACATGACGTCTTCCACGGCGGCCCGCAGGCGGGCGATCGCCACCATGGCATCGGCCCGGCACTCGATCGTGTCCGACGTGCCCACGAACGCGCGGGCCTTGTCGAGCATGCCCTCGGCGTACCGCTCTCCCTTGCGCGAGCGCAGGGACCGCGCCCAGGCGCCGCCTGCCGTCGGGCGCAGCACCAGGGCCTCCCACCACTGCGCGAGGGTCCACTCCCGGCCAGGCTGGGATACCGCGACCGCCAACGCCATCGTCAGCCGGTAGCCGGTAGCCGGAATCGGCGGCCGTCCGGCCCACGTACCGGCGTTCGGTGTCGCCCTCCAGCAGCAACCCGCGCACCCACTCAGTCAACGGCGGCCGCCGAGCGGGCCGGTGCGCGACGGCGCGTACGGCACGGATCACACCTCCACCCCTGCCAGCGCCCCGCTGCCACCCGCCGGAGTCGAAGCTCGTCGTACGGACACGGCGTGCTCCGGCGGCGCGGGGCGGATCAGGCCGCGGACCTGAGCGGCCGCCTGCGCGTACCAGTCCGGTTCGGCATCCGCTTCCGATTCCGGAGCCATCGTGGCCACGTTTATAGCTTGTACCTGCGAGGAACAGGCCGGAGGGTTTTCCCTCCGGCCGTTCGGGTTTTGCGTACGGTTGTCAGATGCTCCAGCGGGGCAGCGAGGGAGTGGCGGCTCGGCCGCTGCCTCGTTGTGTTGCTGTTCCCCTGTGAGTCTGCCCTCGGCTTGCCGTACGGTCGGTGGCCGTGGCTGATCGGGCGGCGGCGACTGCTCGGGCTTCGGTCGAAGAGAGATTCACACACTGCCCGACGGCTCGAAGAGCTTTCGACAACACGAACCGGATCACGAGCCGCTAAATGGCATCCTGCCGTTCCAGCCATTTCGTAATCGCCAGGTTCGTTTCTTCCGGCTTCTCTTGCTGGATCCAATGACCGCAATCCAGACTGACCACTTCCACATTGGGCACGAAATCTGCCAGCTTTTCAGACCTCCGGACCACATCCCGGTCGCCATAGATCATGAGTGCGGGCTGCTGGATGATCGGTTCCACGTCCGCAAGCAAGCGCCAGTTGCGGTCAAGGTTCCTGTACCAATTCATACTGCCCGTGAACCCTGTCGATTCGAAGGCGGAGACGAAAACGGCCAGTTCGCTGTCGCTCATGACGGGATCGCCGAGTGGCGTTTCCGCTCTGGCGAGATCGATCAGTGTCATACCCGGCCGAGGCTCCCTGGGGGGCTCGTTCTTGCGGTATATGTTGCGAAGGAACTGGAAGGCGTTCTCTTCGAACACGGCGTCCGCGACACCTGGCTGCCGGTTGAAGTGGACAAAATAGAAGTCGCCGCCAAGTACGTCTTCCATGACCTCGATCCAGGGCTTTTCCCCGCGCTCCTGGTAAGGCAAGCTCAGGTTGATCACTTTGTTTACACGGCTCGAATGCAGCAGGGTCAGTCCCCAGACGACCATGGCACCCCAGTCATGACCTACAAAGGTGGCATCCTCGTACCTGTAGTGATCGAGAAGTGTGACGAGATCACCGGACAGGTGTTCAATGTCGTACTCCGTCACTTCGACCGGACGGGATGAATTGCCATGACCCCGCTAGTTCGGGACGATGACATGGTAGCCCGCTGCGGCGAGGGCGGGCAGTTGATGGCGCCAGGAAAAGGCGTGCTCCGGCCAGCCATGACAGAGCACACTGGGCTTTCCAGTATTCTGTCGGCCTGCTTCAAATACTTCAAGCTCCACACCGTTGACCGATATGAGGGTGGGCTCGGGAAAATCGGCTGGATCGAGCATTCATTTCCTCTCCAATCTTTCGGGATGATCGGCCGGTCAAGGTTCCTGACGAAAGCGCCGGCGCACCCCCGACGGGCCGGGGGCCGATACGGCCCGTCGGGGGTAGTAGGACTCGTCGGTGAGGCCATGTCGTACATCTTGCCGACCAAAACCGGTCACCCTACGACCGGTTTCATGTGAATGTGTTGTTGGCGTGCGAACCGACCGGCTGGTGGCCATCCTCCTCTTGCTGCAACGGCGCGAGCAGGTGACAGCAGCAGAGGTCGCCCGAGAGTTGGAGGTCTCCGAGCGCACCGCCCGCCGCGACCTCGACGCCCTGGCCACGGCCGGGGTGCCCGTGTACTTCACGCAGGGCCGAGGCGGCGGCTGGCGCCTCGTGGGCGGCGCCCGCACCGACCTGTCCGGGCTGACCGCGGGTGAGGCCCGCGCCCTGTTCCTGGTCGCCGGCCCGGCCTCGGCTGCGACGCCGGCCGTGAAAGCAGCTCTGCGCAAGCTCGTCCATGCCCTGCCGGAGCCTTCCGGGTGCAGGCCGAGGCAGCAGCGTCGTCACTGGTCATGGACCCGCAATGATGGGGGTCGAGCCGGGTCGAGCACCGACCACCTCGCTTCCTCGACACACTCCAGGACGCGGTGATCCGCGGCGTCCAGGTGCGACTCGGCTACGTCGACCGCAAAGGCACCGAAACCGAGCGAACCGTCCACCCTCTGGGCATCGTCGCCAAAGGTCCCTCGTGGTACCTCGTCTCCCACACCGAGGCCGGCCGGCGGACCTTCCGGATCGACCGCGTGTCGTCCGCCGAACCCACCGACGATCCCGTGCACCGCCCCGAGGACTTCGACCTTGCCGAGAGCTGGCGCGAGATCGCCGACGAGGTCGACCGCAAGCGAACGCCCCTTGAGATCCAGGCGGTTTGCGCGCCCTACGGGATAGGGCCGCTCCGGATGGCGCTCGGCGCTCGGCTCCAGGTGGGAGGTTCCACGACCGACGGCCGCGTTGAGGTCGTGATCCGCGGCCACAACGAGTACGTACTCGCCGGCGAGCTTGCCTGGCTGGTCGAATGGCTCGAGGTGACTGGACCTCCGGGTGTACGAGACCATCTGGCCTCGATCGGCACCGCGCTCGTCGAGCGATACGGCTGAGACCGGCCCACAGTGCCGAAGTGCGGATCCTGGAGGCGTACTCGCCCAGAGCCGTGTACCGGACGAAACGGAGCCTGCTTCCGATCACCCAGTGCGCCCTCGAGGTCGTCGCGATGCGTTTCGAGGGCGCGTGCCGACTGGTCGGATCGGTGATCACGTAAACCGTCTCGCGGTTCTGCTTGGCGGTCTCGGTGCCGGTGCGGTGGCGTACGGTGGCGTACGACCTGGGCGGCGTGGGGAAAGTCGACGCCGAGGCCGGTGACAGTCAGTATCTGCCCGATCCGGGTCTCCTTGCGGCCGTGCCCCGGGGTGAGGTCGTAGAACCTCGCCGTCACCTCGCCGCTGCGCAGGGTCCGTATCTGTTCGCAGAGGTTCTCCTGGCTCCGCTTCCCCGTGAAGGCGTAGTGCGCCTTCACGAGCCGGGCCGGGGTTGTCAACTCCACGCTCTACGCTCGCGTCGCTGCGCCCGGGGCCAGCGCCGTCGCCCGCCTGAGGCGCCATGTCACATCTTCCTTCGTCGATCACGAATTCAAGTGACAGACGCGGTGGACATGAGTCAGCAGGGCACTTGACCAGCCACTTTGATCTGGCAGGGGCTTCTTCTTGGCGGGTCGAAGCATGCGCAAGGGGCTGTCGGGGTGAGGCCGAGAGTGCGGGCGACAGACTGGGAGGCGTGATTGTCTGCGGTGGTGCTGTAGAAGAGCACGGACTTGATGCGATGCTCACGCTGGGACCAGGCAGCTACGACGGTCGGTGCGAGGCGCTTGCCGCGGAAGTCGGGGCGGGTCCAGATGCCTGCCTCAGCTGCGGTGGCGTTCGACGCGGGTGTGAAGCAGATCGACACCGGTTCCCGGTCGTGGATCGCCATGGCCTACTCCCCCATGCGCCCACTATTCAGCTCGTTCCACTCGTCGGGCTGCCAGTTCTCTGGCCTGATGAGGTGCTGGGCGGTGCACCGGCCGTCGACGGTGGAGGCGATGATGGGCAGCGGGGGCGGGTTCGGGACGGCAAGGCGCCACTCCAGGCGCGAGCGCCAGGAGACGCGCGTGGGGGGACCATGTCCACACCGCGAGCAGGGGAGGATCTCTCAGGGCTGACTGAGGGGTGTCGGGGTTCGGCGCGAGGCCGTAGTTCGCGTCGATCTGCAGGGCCAGCAGGCGGCCTTCGTCCCAGCTCATGACGAGAGGGTAGCTTCCACCCCGGGTCCGGATCCGGCTCCGTCCTGGCGGGCTTCCTGGTGGACCGACGTGCCGTCCTACGAGGCCCTGCCCCGATTCACCACCGGCCTCGACCACCTCGCCCCAGAACAGCGCCGCCGCTTCCGTCAGGCCGTGACCGTTGTTCGTCCACGGCCTGCGTACCGGAGGACACTCCCGCGTCGGCCTCTGCGAAGCGCGCGGGTGCGCAGAATCTGGCATCGGTCAGATGGGGAGTTCCTGTGATTCCCGAGCGAGTAACGCCGGTGCCAGGCGTCGTCGCTCACGGCGTCGGGTAGTGCGGCAGGAGCAGCCTCAACTACCAGATCTGCGAGTTCCGTCCCGGTCATCGTTCGTCCGGCAGCCCCGGTCACCGTCTCCCACACGGTCGGCGGGACATCGTCGATCCCTGGAGTCCGTGGCTCGATCTTGGCCCTATCGGGAAGCTCGGAGGTGGCGCCCTCGCGAATGTCGTGTGTGACGACATGCGCAGCGAACTCCCGCGTGGCCTTGGCGTGTTCCTCTCTGAGCTTCGTGGCCTCGCTGATCTCGTCCGCGTCCAAGCACCGGGTTGTTCCGCAGCCGAGAGGTGCCCCGGACCGGGTTCAGCCGTTCCTCCAGCCATGCGACTTTGTCACCCGCTACGCGGCGTCACCGATCACCGGTTCTGACACATCTCAACGAGCGGGCACGCATGTTGGAGAAGGTGCGGGAAGTGGTCGGTGGCCGGTTGTCACCGGCCTTCCGGTAGCGCCATGACCGGTGGGGCGGCACGGGCGGATGGGGCGTGTGCGCCTGGTGTGTCTCATTGCGCTGTCGGTGCGCCAATGGCTCGCACGTGGTCGGGCTGGTGATAGTGGTCGAGGAACGAGGTATTCCCCTTGCCCGCCTTTACCTTTGAGCCGGAGGCCCTTGATGGTGTCACAGTGGTTCTATCCCGATGATCTCAAGGACGATCTCCAGGGCATCGCGCTGCCGCCGGAGCGGCGCGCTGAGGCCCTGGCCTGCGCCTGGGAGTACAACAGGTGCGTGGTTCCGCAGTTCACCAACTGGGAGCGGTACATCGCTCTGGCGCGGTTGTGCGAGATCGCCATCGTCGCCGAGGTCTTCGGCGACCACGTGGATGTCCTGAGTGACGGGCCCCTCCTTGGACATGATGTGGACGCGCTCCTGGACATCCTCTTCGGACAGGGTCCGATACGCGAGGAGATGGCCCGGGAGTACCGGTGCTGCCTGCTGATGATGACCGAGAAGTCGACCGGGCGCCGCGACACCCCCTTGATCCGCCGCTACATCGAGGCGCTGGCAAGCTCGCCGCAGGCCTGGTTCCGGCTTCGTGACTGCGACGGCCTGTCACGCTTCTACATAGCCGCCGCCATCGCCTGCAACGATGAGGATGCCTGGCTCAGCGAGGAGGAGAACCAGCTGCTCGCTGAGATCGGCGTGGTCCTGTACGACGCCGTCGCGTTCCACAAGCACCGCGCCGAGGGTGAGATCCACAACACCTACGCCTATGCGGGGGCGGAAGAACGCACCTACGCCTACAGCACCTACCGTGAAGTGCTGTGGGCCCTGGACACTCACTGGTCGCGCTCCGCTGCCGGGCGCTCCGCGGTCAACTTCGTGCGCCTGGTCGGGGGACCGATCCACCAGATGATGCGCCGGTATCGCTTCGTTGAGGACGATCTGATGGTGGGCAGACCGGAGACCGGCGACGTGGTGAGCGAGACCCGGAACAACGTCAAGCTCTGGTACCGCCTGGACGCGGATCCGGCCCCGGCGGACGACAAGGCACGCTTCGAGGCCGTGATGGCGCAGGCGGACCGGGTTCTGCTTCCCGGTATGGCCGAGCTGCTCGAGCGCCCTGAGCGGGACCGGTGCCCCGACTGCCGGTACCGCGACTCGTACGGAGCCGAGGCAGCCGGTAAGTTCGGCGGGGTGGAGCTGTGCTCCGCTTGCCGCACACGGTGGCACGACCATCTGCATTCCTTCCCCGAGCGCGCCTCACACGCCTACCGGGCTCCCACACGGTCATGAGGACCGCATCCCGAGCCGCTGCCGGACAGCACGCAGGTCCGCTTCGGTGGTGCGGCTTGCGAACGTCGGTCGGCGGGCGAAGCTGAGCGCACCGCGATAGGCGCGGCCTGCCGGTCTGGACTGGAGTGGGCTCCTGCCAGGAACGCGTGGCTGTAGCCGGCCCGGTGGCGGGGGGCCCAAGGGGATACGGGCCCCCCGGGCCGTACGCCGCCCTTGTGCGATGGGCACTCCTCGCCATGTCCGTGGGTGTGTTCTGCATCCAGTTCGACTGGTTCGGACTGAAATTCGCCCTGCCGCGGATCGGCCGCGACCTGCACGTGGGCGGAGGGGGTCTCCCGTGGGTGGTCACTGCCTGACGCCTGAACAGCAGGCGTTTCGCGAGCGGTCCGGCTGGAGGCCGCGGAGCCATTCGCCGCTTCTGCCTCCGGCACCGAGGACTTGCGGGTGACTCTGCGCTCGGTCCAGCGATGGCGCCGGAGGTTGCAGGACTCCGGCGCTGAAGGGCTGCGGTCATCGGGGCCGGTGTCCCTGCCGAGGCTGAGCGACAGGTTGTTCGCGGTACTGGAACAGGAACAGGAACTGGCCAAGGGGCCGGCCGCGTACGGCTGGCCGGACCGCACCTGGACGCTGTCCCGGATCAAGACGCTGATGGACCGCCATTTCCACAGGAGCTTCACGCTCTCGGGCATCGCCCAGATGCTGCGGCGCAACACCTGGGAACCCGCAGACAGAAGCACCGCGGCGGCACTCGTGGCCTGGCTCGTCTTCGTGGACGAGTCCGGATTCCCACGGAGAATCCCGGCGGCGTGGCCAGCGAGAAACAGCGGGCGTACTTCCCGGGCCAGGAAAATCGCACGCACGCGTGAGTTCAGGCCGCCCTGATCAAGGACGTGCTGCGCGCAGGACGGTCATGTCGTGGGAGGCGGCTGCTGCCCCGCCGTCGAGGACTGTCGTGCCCAGAACCCCTCAAGTCCTTCCCTCACGGTGCGGACGTCCAGCTCGGTGCCCACCCGTTCGAATCGGTACAGCTCCGGCACCTTGTACTTCGCCGATATCACCGGGCCGGCCAGGCAGTACTCCTCACCGAAGTTGGTGCTGCCGCAGGCGATGACTCCGCGCAGCAGTGCGCGGTTGGCCTCGATGTCCAGGAAACGGATGACCTGTTTGGGGACCGCGTCCGAGCGCTCGTCGCTCCCGTAGGTCGGGACGATCAGCACGTACGGCACGGTCATCTGCGGCATGCCCTCGAGCTGCGGGTGTATGGGGATGCGTGTGGCGGGCAGGTCCAGCTTCTCCACGAAATGTTTGGTGTTCTCCGAGATGCTGGAGAAATATACGAGACCGCTCATCGGTCACCGCTCCTCTTGCTCGTTCCAGTGTCCGTCCGGGGGCCGGGAGGGGAGGAGCGGCGCGGCGCGCACGGCAGGCCGGTGGAGGCGGCGGAGGAACGGCACGCCTGACCCGGGTTCGTGCGGCTGCCACGTGGCCCTCCTTCAGGGCTTCGGAGCGCGTACGCCGCCGTTCGGCGTACGGAACGGTGGCAGGTCTTCGGACTCGCGGGGATGTCCTCAGGCCTCCCGGCGGGCGTCTGCCGGCTGTCGCCGCCCAGGCCCTGTCCACCAGGGTCCGTGCGTGTGACAGCACTCGTTTCCGCTCACCGCTTCAGGGCGGTCCCGGACTCGCACCCGGCTCCCCCCCTTGATTCGCCGGGCACACAGGTGCCTGGCGATCCACCGACACGATGAACCATACATTTGATTAGCTCTGCTTCAGAGATAGTTTCGGGTAAAGCTTAGGTTTACCTAAGTTTCGAGTGGGTGTTCGAGGGTGGGGGTCTTCGGGACCTCGGATTCGACTCGCTGAGCCGTTTTCGACCGAGGCGGCGGTGAAGTTCATGTCGCGGTGGCCGGCGTTCCGGGCCGATGGTGACCACGATCAGTGGTCGACGGGCAGCATGGGGTCGACGGCCCTGAACGTGGCACAGCGGTGCAGACACTGCTGCGGCAGGTGCTTTCCTTCGTGTTGCGCCGGTACTCGGCACAGTGCACTGCCTGCCACGGGTACGGCACTGCGTCCGCTACCTGCTGGGCAACCGCCCTGGCCTCGGAGAGCTTCGCCCGCTACCTCCGCATCCCCGCAACCGCCCGCATGACCCAGACCCGGATCACCGACGCCGTCTGCCACATCTACACCCAGCCGGGTGTCCAGTTCGTCCTCATCGACGAGATGCACAGTCCGAACAGCACATACCCGACCCCCCTCCCCCTTCACGCCCTGTACCTCCACCAGCGCACCGCGGGCCGCACCGGAAACCTCACAGGACCAACCACCGCCCCGAACACCAACAAGCCCCCTGCGAGCGTCAGTCCGCCCCTCACAGCGGCTGCTCGATGTGGTCCGGGTCGTAGGTGATCGCCGCCTCGGCCTGGGTGTCGAACAGGTCCAGCAGGCCGCTCAGCGGTTCGGTGGGCTGGTCCTGGCTCCAGAGTTCGACGGCCATCTCACCGTGGTACAGCATGGGCCAGCGTACGAAGTGCCGCGGGTCCTCGGGGTCGGAGAGGGCCCGGGAGCGTCGTACGGTGTCCTTGGCTACCTCGATCATCAGGTCCGTGCCGCAGCCGAATCCGTACGGGAAACGTTCGCGGTCCGCCGGGACCGTCTCGATGCGTGAGGGATCCGCGGCGCTGACGCCGACGTGGGCGTGGAGTCCGGCGCGGATCGCCGGTACCTCGTGGGTGCCGTGCGGGTCCCAGGCCCAGGCGCCGTCCGTGTCCTGGCGGACCCGGACCGTGGGAACCGCCTCCAGCAGCGCGCACACCTCCCACGCCTCCACCGACGGGCCCTTGGGACTGGCCGACTCAGGAGCCAGTACACGCAGACGCCCGTCATCGAGACGGTGGTCGACGACCGTCACGTCATCGCGGCACAGGACACGTTTGTCCACCTCCCAGCTTCCCGACGCGGTGACCACCAGGGCGCCCAGGCCCGGATCGAAGGCGAAGAGCATCCCCTCGCTGAACGCCTTCATCCCGAGATATCGCTCGTAGACGGCCGCCAGCCGCGGCGAGACGTAGTGCGTCAGGCGGTGCGGCGCGGGGAGCAGCCGCAGTTCGCCCATCCGACGGCCGGCCGTCGCGAGCGCCTCGGGCACCGAGGTGTTCTCCCACTGCGCGGCGGTGATGGCGCCGGTCTGGACGTCGTAGCGGCCGGCGACCTCGCGCGTGCAGGCGGCGGCGATCAGGCGGTCGCAGATGCCCTGGGCGATGTTCTCTGTCTCCGAGGGATGGCCGCCCTCCATCGTGCACAGGGTCGCCTCGGTCACTTCGCCCGACGCCGCGTCGACGGTCACGACCAGAACCTTGGGAGCCCCGAGACGCGCCATCAGGACCCGTCCCGTGTGGACGGCCTCGGTGTGGCTCATCGTGCTCATCCGCTCGGGCACCTCGACCACGGCGACCGAGTGCGCGATGTTTCCCAGTGAGCCGCGTGCGCGCCGCATCCTCAGCAGCAGAGGCGTCGCCGCCTCTTCGACCCGCTCGCTCAGTGGGGCGCTGCCCTCCCGTACGCGGACGACGGCCAGTGCCACATCGGTTGCCGATGCCGCCGCGTGCCGCACACGATGCCCGCCGCGCTCAAACGTCGCCTCCAGTGACTCCAGGAACGCGGACAACGCGCTACTGGGCGGGTCGTTCTCGACGAACCAGATGGCTCGGGGGCGCCACCAGTCGAGGTGCTCCAGCCCGGTCCGCCGGGGTGAGCTGCTCAGGGGTGGCCGCTTTGACGGCACCGCGTCTGCCGGTACTGACTCCTGTCGCGTCACGAGAACCTCCTTGAGGTAGCGCAATCGGCCCGCGGGTGCGAGACGGACGCGACGAGGAGCCGCCCTTGTGTGACTCGCCCGCCTCGCCGTCACCACCGACGGCCGACGGTCTGCTTGGCGAGGCGCTGATAGCCGGCGAGGAGCTGCGCGCAGCCCCTGTCGGTTGCGAACTGGGCGGCGGCCGTGCGGGCTTGGCCGGTGACCTTCCCGTCGTCGGCGAGCGCCGCGCGCAGGGCTCCGAACAGGGCGTCGGCGTCACCGGGCGGGAAGAGGTAGGCATGGTGACCTGCGGAAAGGGTGTCGCTGATGCCTCCGCTGGATGGGGTGACCACCGGGACTCCGGACGCCATTGCCTCGACGACCGTACGGCCGAAGGTCTCGTACGGCGAGCCGGTGCAGAACGCGTGGCAGGAGGCGTACAGGGCGCTGCGGTCCGTGCCGTGGACAAAGCCAAGGAGGTGGACACGGGGTGAGGCTGCGGCCAGTTTCCTGATCTGGGTGGTGATGTCGCGCGGGCCGTCGCCGGCGATGAACAGGGAGAGGTCCTCGTTGCCGGGTAGGGCGCTGAGCCTGAGGAAGGCGCCGATGACCAGGTCCAGCCGTTTCTCCCGGGCGAGACGGCCCAGGTAGAGCACGCGTTTGCCGCGGCCGTCGTAGTGCGGTGCCAGTCTGGCGAGGACGGCGGGGTCGGCCCGGTCCGCGCCGAAGTCCTCGATGTCGACACCGACGAACGGGACGTGCTCGGTCGGTACGTCACTGAGCCCGCTCAGCGTCGCCGCGGCGTGCGGGGTCGCGCAGAGGGCGGCGTCGAAGTGACGGTACACATGGCGCATGACCGGCCGGAACACCGGCGTGCGCAGATGGCGCCAGAGCGGGTAGCTGTCGGCGAAGTTGAAGTAGTCGCTCTGGTACTGGGCCACGTACGGCACGCCGCGCCGCCGGGCGTGGGCATGTCCCGGCATCCCCCACGAGGCGAACATGAACGAGCGTTCGGGATCGGTGACGACCACCAGGTCCGGCGCGATCTGTTCCAGCGCGGTGTCGATCTGCGCGAGGGCCGCCCGGCGCGGAACGCGCAGTACCGGATACGGCAGCCAGGGCTTGGATGCGTAGGGGAACAGTTCCAGGCCGTGCGGGACCGCCGCCGCGGGCGGCGTGGCTCCGTTGGCGGAATCGGGGACCAGCAGGCACAGACGTACATCCGGACGGGCCGCGAACCAGCGGGCGCGTTCCGCGTTCCCCAGTGCCACGCCGCTGACCTCAGGTGGAAAACTTGCGGTGATCCAGACGACCGTCAGGGGCTTGGGCTGTGCATGTGCGAGCAAGATTTCGACCTGCCCTTCGGTCTCGGGACATTCATGATCCAACGGACAGTGCCGGACCACAATCCATGACCGGTACATGTGATCGATGTCGCCGAGCCGATGTGGACCCCACCTCAAATGGCGAGTTCACAGCTTAAGTTGGGGGTTGTTGATTGGTTCGTGGGAGATCCTCGACAGGGGGACGGATCGGCTGCGAGGCGATCGAAGGTGACCTCGGGGAGCCCGGAAGGCACCTTGCGGCGCTCTGGCATCCGGGGTAATTTCTGTTCGCGTCTTTCGTATCGCAACCCGTGTGACCGTTCCTCCACCGGGGGGTGTGACGAACCAGCCACAGAGACGTCGACGAAACCGGCTCCCAGACCACGCTCGTCTAGGACAACCTCAACCAGGCCCGCGAGATCACCGACCCGCTGGGCAGCACGACCGCCCTCGGCTACGACGCCAACGGCAACCTCACCACCCTCACCGACGCCCGCGGCAACACCACCGCCTGGGCCTACGACGACGCCGACCGCCCGACATCGGCCACCGACCCGTTCGGCGCGCAGGCCCTCTTCGAGTACGACCCCGCCGGATCCCTGACCCGGGCGACGAACCGGTCAGGCGCCTCGGCGACCGCCGAGTACGACCTGCTCGGATGCCCCACGACCACCCAGTACGGCGTCGACGCCGCAGGCCAGGCCGAATCCACCGTCGCCTACGACTACTACGCCAACGACCTCCTCAAGGAGATCACCGACAGCCAGGCCGGTAGTCAGACCTTCGCCTACGACACCTACACCCGGCTGACCTCCACCACCGGCCCGAGCGGCACCGTCGGCTACGGCTACGACGCCGCGGACCGCACCACCTCGATGACCGCAGCCAGAACCACCACCACCTACGGCTACGACCCCTCGGACATCCTCACCTACGTGACGTCCGGCGGGCAGGAGGTCACGTTCGGCCTGGATCCGGCCGGCCGGGAGACAACCGCCACCCTGCCCGGCGGCATCACCCGCACCACCGACGTCATCGAATCGATCTCCTACGCCCGAGACGCCCAGGCGATCGGCGACTCACCTACACCCGCGACGAACGCACCCTCCAGACCGGGCTCACCGGAACCCTCGCCGGTGTCGCGCTGCCAGCCGCCGAGAGCGGCACACAGTTCGGCGACGACAACCGCATCACCAGCTACGACGGCCGCACCTTCGCCTACGACGCCGACGGCCAGCTCACCAGCGACGGCATACGCACCCACACCTGGAACGCCCGCAGTGAACTCATTGGCCTGACCAGGGGAACGGACACCTCGTCCTTCGGCTACGCCCCGCTCGGCGACCGGTGGTCGAAGACCATCGACGGCACGACCAGCCGCTACCTGACCGACGCCTCGAACCCTCTGGTCGAGCAGGACAGTTCGGGCACGACATCGGCGATGGTGGCCCTGGCACGGGACTCGGCGCCAGAGCCGGCGCACGGGCCACGAACTGCAACAGTTTCACCGCCGACAACCCCGTCGTGATGGCCGGCGGCACCCGCAAACCCATCCAGGACGTCCAGGTCGGCGACACCGTACTCGCCACCGGCCCCGAAACCGGCCGCCCCCGCAAAGTCACCGCCCTGATCACAGGTAGCGGCGGCGAACATCTGGTCGATATCACCGTCGACACCAACGGCGCCAGCAAGGCCGGAACCTCCACGATCACCGCCACCGACGGCCACCCCTTCTGGGTCCCCGATCTGTACCGATGGACCGACGCAGGCGACCTCACAGCCGGGCAGTGGTTACAGACCAGCGCTGGCGCCTGGGTCCAGATCACCGCCGTCGACCACCGCACCATCTCAACCACGGTCCGAAACTTCACCGTCGACGACCTGCACACCTACTACGTCAGGGCCGGCGGTCAGGACCTCCTCACTCACATCTCCACCTGCCTCCTCGGCACCAAGAGGCACCGGACGGGCAGCAGCGAAGAGTACGGCTTCGTTGGCGTCGGGAGGTGGAACTGGACCCGCAACAAGCGGTTCATCGATGACGCGCTGGCAAGCGGCAGGGAGATCCGTCTGGTGACCGACCCCGCCGCGCTGAGATACGAGAAGGGCAACGTCTTCGCGAAGGAGCTGAGGTCTCTCCAGGGCAAGGGCTACGGATGGCGCAAGGAAGGCAGCTACTGGGTAGTAGTCCCTGTCAGGTAGACCCACCAGAAACTGAGCGCAGGAGCGTCGTGTCGTGTCCGCATCCAAGTCCTTCTTCGATGAAGTCCGCACTGCCTTCGCCGCCACGGCAGCCGAACTGGAACTCACCGGGCCCGAGGAAAGCAACCAGATCATGCCGCATTCCATCTACCGTGGCTCCGGCGTCGAGTACCGGGTCGGACTCGACTTCGAGAGTGGTGGCTATGTGGAAATCACTGCCAAGATCGAAATGGACTCTGTCCGGCTGAGGGCAGAAGTCGAGCCCCTGGCCATCGCAGCCGGCATCGTGGAGAAGCGCGGGGGTGTCTCCTCCAGCGCCCGGAATCAGAAGCAGATGAGGAAGTCCCTTGTGGGACAGGTCGACTATCTCCGGCGGGTGCATCCCTTCCTCGCCGACCCCGCCACCGCCGAGGACGTCATGCGACGGGCCGGGGCCCGCGAGACGGAGAAGAGGAAACCGTGATCCGGCACCGCGACAGGACCATCACCCGGATCCGCGAACACACCGCCGACGGCATCTACGCCAACTAAACCGCCATCGTCCACTTCGCGGCCGACCTCCCCTACCCATCGCCCCGGGCACGCTCGTGGCTCTCCGTCGAGGATCTGCCGCCCGGTATCGGGCGCGCCGGCGAGGAGGAACTGTGAGCACCGAACCCAGAGCATCGTGGCGTACGACGCCGGCCCCCGCGACACCGAGGGCTGGAAGCTCCACGACGACGGCACCTGCGTACACGGCTACCGTTACACGATCCATGACGGCCAGGGTTGTGACGGGCACTGCGGTCCGCTCCCTCCGTCGGACCCGACCGAGGAGAACCCGCCGCCGGACGTGATAGGCGCGGCCGGTAGGCGCCGGCGGCGCAGGGCCGGGGGCCCGGGTCGCCGTGGCCTGGCGGGCACGCTCGGCGCGGGCCTGCTCTCAATCGGCGCCAGCCGGTCGTCGGTGACCGGCTCTGGCTCGGGGACCGGAGGCTCAAGCCCGAGCGTTGCGGCGTTGTGTCGCTCCGCCGCCTGAGCGATACAGAGCCAGGCTCATGGTATGCGGCGGCGGTGGAGCCGCTCACGCGTGCGGTGGCGGAGGTCGTCCTCGGCATTGTCTGCGGGTGACGGCCTGCTCGGCTGGGTGCGCAGTTCGGTGCCGTACCGGTCCGTCTGTTTGTGGATCTCGTCCGGGCTGGGCGCTGCCGGCCAGACGGAGAGGAGGTAGTCCTCGGCGGATTCGGCGGGGACGCCGTCTGGAGTGGTGTCGCGGCCGCGGGCGTGTATCCGGATGCGGTAGGTTCCCGGTCCCTGCGGCGTCAGGAGGGGGAGATCCGGCGCATCTGCCATGACACTGGTGACGCGCAGGGTGCCGGTTGGCGTTTCCACGCTGTGGTCGATGATCTCGTCCCATGCGTCGGCATCCACGCGTGGGGGTGGCTGCCGACGGACCTGGACGCTGACGTTTACCCAGCCCGTGCTGATGCCGGTGCAGATGACGGCCTGGCCGGGTAGTGAGAACACCAGCCCGTTCGAGGTGTCGAACCCGGTGCGGGAGCGTGTGTCGGAGCCGGTCAGTTCGAACGTGTGGTGGTCCACGTGGACCGGGCTGGAGGCCGTGGCGGGCGCTGACTCCGTCATGCGGCCATGCTAGTGCCGCATCAGGCAACATCGCCCTGTCGACGACGGCGCGTAGGCTCCGATCGTCGGCGTGGCCGTTTCTCCAGATGATGTAGCGGCGGATCATGCTGCCCCGCCCTTTGTGGGTGGCATGTTCGGTTGTCGAGGGTGAAGTAGCGCAGGGGGGTGAACTGGGCCTCGATCCGGTTCAGCCAGGAGCTGTTGGTAGTCAGGTGCGGGGAAGTTGTCACTGACGATCGCGATCCGGACCGCGAGTGGGTAGAGGCTGCGCAGGTAGCGGCAGAACTCCAGGAACTGGGTGCGCCTCCTGGCCGGCTTGATGTGGCCGTAGAGCCTGTCTTTGCCCAGGTCCAGGGCAGCGAACGGATGTCGCACTCCGTCGTAGCGGCTGTAGGTCGCCCGCGCCTGCGGCGTGGTTCGCGGTCGGGGTCCTTGTGCTTGCCTCCGTATGCGGTCCGCTGCCGGCCCGGGTGCGGCATCAGATTGGCGGGAACGAACTCGTCCACGCAGAAGATGACTCCGGGGTTCGCCGTCCTCGGGTATGACCTCGTTGTCGGCGATCGCGTTGAGGTGTTTGACGCGGGCCTTACTGGTGGCGTAATCGGGGTCGCGGGAGGTCTTCCAGGTCTTTGTGCGTTGAAAGGGGATGCCTGCCCTCGCGGAGCAGGATGTGCCGTCCGCCCCTGTGCTTCAGGTATAGCGAGTCGAAGCCGTCGGTGTTGAAGTCGTGGGGCACGTCCCGAACACGGTCGTCGCTGGTGACCTACACCTCGGCGATCCCGGCCACCGTCATGCCCGGCGCGGACAGCAGCACCATCTGAGCCCGCCGTCAGGTCACCACCGACCCGGCCGCCCCTGCGGATGATCCGCGGCAGCCAGGGCCCTCGTCGTCATCGATTTCACGGACCTGCACTCGTATCGCCACCCGGCAGCCTGGCGGGACGGCGCTCGCCGCACCAGGAGGCGTTTTCGGCTGGTCAGCCTGCTGTCGGGCTCCGCAGAACCTACGCTCGTATGAACCCGTGGCTCCGTTCCGCTTTCGCCACGTGCAGCGTGTAGCTCTGGTACCACTCGGCTTGCCCACGCTTTTGCGCTGCGCGGTGCTCGGCGTTGGTCCGCCACTGTGTGAGGGCGTCAGCGTCCCGGAAGTACCCGACGGTAATGCCCAGCCCGCCAGGAGTCTGCGCGTGGTCCATCCCCAGGAACCCAGGGACGTCCTTCACCAACTCTTCCATACGGGCGTTGGTCTGGCTGTAGCCGTTCTGTTCCGGTGATCGTTCATGGCGTCACCGTAGGGCGGGACGTGCCCAACGATTCAGCGTCTTTCCTGATCGGGATACATGAGGGATCGGGTTCCTGACCCGGCTCACAGAACGGTGCAGGGGGGCGGGGGCACCAGGGCGAACGTTCTCTGATGCGGTACTGGGTGCACCTAGTGACGACGATCCACACGTAGAACTCGTCTTTGTGTTCGTTGAGTTGGCCCCTTCGAGAGTGAGACCGCGGACTACGATTCCGTACCCGGTCCGTATCAACTCCGTCGGCCCGGTCCCCGAACGCCTTCCCGCCGCTCGCGGATCACCGTGTGATAGTCGTCGTACCAGGGGGTGGCGGCAGCCACACGGACCACCTCGCGTGCCCGCCGGTAGTGGCCCCGGTCACGGTGTGCCACCTCCAGCACAGCCCACATGCCCAGGACGGGAAGCAGCCAGCGTATCCAGGAGGCCGGGACGAGAGCGGCCACCACCACGCCGATACCTCCGGCCAGGCTGATGGCGATACCCAGTCCCCACATGTAGACCCGGGGCCCCAGCTCCTTCACCTCATCGGCGTCGGTGTCGGCGTCAGGTGCTTCGTCCTCGGGCAGCCTGTAGAGCCAGATGATCCTTCCGAGCGGTACGGCCACCACCGCCGCGAACAGCGGCAGATAGGCCACCGAGGCAAAGGCCACGGCCCTGGCGTCCTCCGCCGGAATCACCCACACCACGACCGCGCAGGCGACAGCGATCACGGCGTGCGTCCAGGGCTGGATGACCTGTCGCGCCGCGAGGGTGCCCTCGGCCTCGGCGAGTCCCCTGATCTCAGCGGTGTATCTCTTGCGTCGCTTCACTTCTCGTGCCCCCCTTCTTCAGCTGTTTGCCGGACTGTCGGCTGGCTGCGCGCAGCAGCAGCAGGTGCCCGGTCCCACCTGTTGTCGTTCTTGGTTCCCGACGAGCACGGTGATGTTCTGGTTCCGTGGATTCGCCTGGGAGTGGATGGTTTTCTCCGGAGACGTCATGTGCTCGTGGATGTCCGTACGCCGGCTCTGGCCGAGGTCAGCGTCGATCATCAGGTCTAACGCCTGGGCCAGTCTGCCAGACCCTCCACGCCGCACTCGCCCGCTCCTGCGTCGCCGCGCTCTGACCGAAGGGCCGCCCATCAAGGTGTCGGGACGACCGTGGGGTTCGTGGCCATTGACCCGCGGACGGACGAGGACGTTCTGACTGGAGGTGGCCGTGGCCGACCGCGAGTGCGGCGAGCCATTCCCAGGTCTCACGGTGGGCGACGGGTTCGGCGGAGGCGACGCCGGCCGCTTTGAGGAGCAGGACGTCGTGGACGACTTTCGGGTCACCGGGCGGCTGCCGGATGCGGGGGCTGCGGGGCGGGCGGGGCCTGCGCGGAGGGGTCCGTGTCGTGGTGCCCGGCCTCGATCGGGTTCTGTCGGGGCGGGTGCGTTGTCCGGTTGGGGGAATGCTCGGCGGCTCAGCTCCTGCTTCTCGGCGGTCTGTCGCTCCGCCGCTTCTGCGATGGCCGGGTCCAGTCGGTGCGGCGGTGTCTGCTGGTGGGCGGTGAGGGCGTGGCAGGGGCTGTCCGGGGCGGTGTCCCGGGTGCGCATCGGCCGGGTGGGCACGGCCGCGGGCGCCGGATGGGTGTGGCTCGGCCCGGGCATCGGTAGGGAGGCGGGCGGCCAGAGGGGGAAGGCCCGGACGCCCGAGGCGTCCGGGCCGGTGGTGCCCTGGTCGTCAATACCAGTACCAGCGCCGGGCTGGCTTGTTGGTGACGAAGGCGTCAGGGGAATCCCAGTGGCGTTCGTCGTGGTGCAGCAGGTAGCCGGGCCCTGGGCCTGATGCGGGCAGACCACCACCGTCAACGCCTTTGCCGCTGGTGGCACGGACAGGCGCGAATGAATGGCAACCGGTGTTCTGGCACCCAGTGAAGCCCACGGGGGGCTACCCCCACCCAGCAGCCTCCCGACTGCCGGATGGGCGCCGCGTACTCCGTCAACCACTCTTGTTTCATGGCTACTTACCGCAAGCCCACGGCCCTGACTCTCTCGGTCGCCGCCGCCATCACCACCCTCACCGGAGTCGCCGCTGCGACCCCCTCACCGTCCGCCGCCCCCGCCGAGGCGTCCATCCCGGCCCTCGACTGGAGGGACTGCGCCAAACCCGACGGCCCGCCCACGCAGCAGTGCGCCACGCTGGAGGTGCCGCTGGACTACAGCGACCCGGGCGGCGAGACAGTCTCCCTCGCGGTGTCGCGGGTACGGAGCGCGGACCCGGGCCAGCGGCGCGGCACGCTCCTTGTCGTCCCCGGCGGGCCCGGTGCCTCCGGGGTGCAGCGGCTGGAGCAGAAAGCGGAAGTTCTGCGGGAGCAGGTGGGTGACGCGTACGACCTGGTGGGCTTCGATCCGCGCGGGACCGGCAGCAGTACCAGGGCGGCGTGCGGGCTGCCGGCCGAGGATCTGTATCTGACGTCCCTGCGGTCCTGGCCCGACGCGGACGGCGGCATCGAGGGCAGTACGGAGCGGTCCCGGCGCATCGCCGAACTGTGCGCCCGTAACGGCGGTGCCGTGCTGCGCAGTATGAGCAGTGTGAACGAGGCGCGGGACATCGACCGGCTGCGGCAGGCGCTGGGCGAGCGCAAGCTGTCGATCTGGTCGACCTCGTACGGAACGTACGTCACGGCGGTCTACGCGCAGAAGTTCCCGCAGCACACCGATCGTGTGGTGATGGACAGCGTTCAGGACCCCGATCCGCACCTGGTGGGCCGGGGCTGGCTGGCGAACACCTCCCGTGCCGTGGAAGACAGGTTCCCCGACTTCGCGAACTGGGCGGCGGACCCGGCGCGGGAGAGCAGCGGGCTGCGGCTCGGGCAACGGCCCGAGGACGTACGAACCCTGGTCGTCGACCTCATGGCGGCGCTGGACCGAGAGCCGAAGGACACCACCCACCCGATCCTGAAGCTGACCGGCAACGGCCTGCGCCAGTCGCTGCTCGACGCGCTCTACGACGACAAACGGTTCACCGACCTCGCGAAGCTGGTCAAGGCCGCGCAGGACCCGGACGGCGTACCGGTGCTCGGGCCCGCGCTGACGCACTTGCTGGAGGACGCTGACGCGGCCGTGTCGATCGCCGTCGTCTGCAACGACGTACGCTGGCCGGAGCCGGGGTCCTCGGCCGGGTACGAACAGGCAGTCGCTGTCGACCGGGCGCTCTACCCGCTGACCGGCGGTATGCCGAAGAACATCACGCCGTGCACCTTCTGGCAGAACGACCAGCGGGAGAAGCCCACCCGGATCACCTCGGACGGGCCCTCCAACATCCTGCTGATCCAGAACCGCCGGGACCCCGCGACGCCGCACTTCGCCGCATCGGAGATGCGCAGGGCCCTGGGTGACCGGGCCAGGATGGTCACCGTCGAGCGCGGTGGGCACGGGGTGTATTTGGGGACGGGCAACGCCTGCGGGGACCGGGCGGTGACGACGTTCCTCACGACGGGCGAGCGGCCGACGGGAGACGTCTCCTGCTCCTCCTAGCCGGCGCACTCCCCGGGCGGGCAGGGCCGCGAGGGCGGGAATCACGATCGAGGTCACGAACAGGGCGGGGTAACCACCCGGATGCGTCACCATCGGTGAGGCCATGAACGGGGGCCAGGGACAGCGCGACACCGCTGGAGAGGAGGAAGATCCCCATGTCCTTGCCGATGGCCTCCGTGCGCGGGCGGACCAGGGTCATCAGCACTCCGTCGGAGGGGTAGTAGCCGCCCAGCCCTGTGCCCAGCAACACCACGAAGACAATCATTGCGGGCCAGATGGGCCAGGTGGGCCAGATCAGCGGCACCGCCCTCCCCACGCACATCACCACCGTGGAGCCGATCACATAGGGCTGGGGCGGCCGGAGCGGTCGGTGAGCCATCCCACCGGGGGCCGGCCAGCAGCAGGGCCGCTATCAGGAGTGCCAGGACCGCGGCGGCCTCGGCGGCGTCGCCCCCGTAGCCGATGTTGTCCTCGAGTTGATAGAGCAGGAAGGCGGGGTTCCCTCACAACTTGCTTGCCTCAACACCGTGTTCGCGGCATGGACGAGCCGGGCGTATCGCTCGGGTTGTGCTGCTGGTGGGCGGGTGCCCGCGTGCGGGCGTGCGTGGGTGCGGCCGTGCCAATGGCCCATGAGTGCGGCGAGGAACGGGGTGGTGGTCTCGGGGCTGTCGGCTGCGGCGGGGTGGTTTTGGAGCAAGCGGGCGATGCCTGCGGGCTGCCGGTGCCAGGCCGCCGGTCGGCATCCTGCGGCACTACCAGCACCGAGCCCTGTCATGGATGCACCGGCTCACCGACCTTTGCCGGTCGACGGCGCGCGTCCAGGCAGCAGGAACCACTTGATCACAGACCGGCACGCAACATCGGCGCCGCCGGGGGTGCCCAGAGCGCGGCTATGCGTTCCCGCAGCTCATCAGGCACAAGATCATCCGGAACACGCAGAACTCCGCTGCTTCCTCTGGAACCTCAGATCCCCAGGCTCCTGTACTTCGCGGGGCGGACGATCCTGGCCGCGCAGGCCGGAGCCGCTCACCTCGACCCGACCGCCTCCCAGCGCAGTGTGTGCGGGCCCTGGCCCGAGTCATCGGCAGGGAGACGGACCACACTCACGACGGTTCGGTCACCGTGCGAGTGTGGAAGGACGGATACCGGCCAAGATCTGGCGGCGTTCGGGCAGGCCCTGGGGCTGGACGTCGGCTATGTCCCGCTGGAGGTGGCCCGGTTCGAGGAGGGCCTCGGCCACGCGATCGGCGCCCCGGCAGCGGCCGGTGTGGCGGGGATCTACCACTACGTCCGCGAAGGCCGGGCGGGCGACTTCCTCGCCCCGTCGCCCGCGCAGGTGGAGGCCGTACTCGGGATCCGGCTCACGCCGGTCGTCGAGTGGATCAATCAAGGCACAGCTCTGGGAGCACTGGGCCCGGCCCGCCGAGTGACCCACACCCGTTGCCGGGCACATCAGCGGCCCGGCAACGGCTCATCCGTCGACACACATCGGTCGACACACTGGGGGGAGACAATGCCGGGCCACATCTGTTCGCGCGAGGACGGAACAGGGGACGGAACAGAGGCAGTACCGATCGCGGTGATCGGGATCGGGATCGGGATCGGATGCCGGTTGCCGGTTGCCCATGGGTCCGGCCGGTTGCGGGAACCGCTCGCCTCGGGCGGGGACGCCACACGATCCGTACCCGCGGACCGCTTCACGGCGGGCACGGTCCTGCCGGCTGGCGTTCCCGTGGCGGGAACGCCAGCAGCCGCAAGGCATCCGGGCCCCGGTGCTCGCGCCAGTCCATGCCCTCAGCAGCGATGAGGGGGAACCGGCGCCGCAGGTCGTGCGCATACGCGCGGATCGTATGCGGCGACATACGCCGGTCGACCAGGTGTTCCAGGAACCGGCAGGCCGCCGTGAGCTATTCGCCCTCGCCGTCGCCATCGATCCATCGGGCTCGCCGTACGACACCGCCGCCGCCTGCCTTGACCATCCGCCCACCGGCCTCCCCGAGCCTGCACTCAGGTGGCCCAGCAAACCCTGCGCTTCGATCGCCACGGCGCCGGTTCAGGTGTCACCCCGAAGGTGTCCAGGCAAGGAGATCCCGGGTCGCGAGCTGTTCAGCATCACCGCCAGCGGCCCCGGCCAGGGCCTGTGCCCCTTCCACGACCCCTGTGCCACCTACGTTAGGCCGTTCGTGTACCCCGTGTGGGCCGGGCCGCACGTCTGGGTACCCGGCGCGGAAGGAGGACGCTGATCGCCGAGATCTCCGTGCTCGCCGACCGGCCGTGGCCCAGCCTGCGAGGCGGGAACAGGAGGCTCAGCGGGCCAGCAGGTCCTGGATCGTCGACGCGATCTCGTCGGGTGCCTCCTCGGCCATGAAGTGCCCCGCTCGGGTCAGCCGGTGGTCCAGGTCCGGGGCCCACGCCTTCCATACCCCGGCGGCGTCGTAGCCCAGCCGCGCGCCCCAGTCCTGCTGGACGACCGTCACGGGCATGGCCAGCTGCGACCCGGCGTCCAGGTCCGCCTGGTCGTGCGTGACGTCGATGTCCGCCGAGGCCCGGTAGTCCGCGACGATCGACGTCACCGCCGCGGCGCTCGCGCGCAGGTACTCGGCACGCACATCGTCGGGTATGGCGGTCGGGTCGTTGCCCCAGGCGTCGAGGAACGAGCCGAAGAACGCGTCCGCGCTGCCTGCGATCATCGCTTCCGGCAGGCCCGGCGGCTGTGCCATCAGGAAGAGGTGGTAGCCGACCGCCGCCGAGACGCCATGCAGGACGTTCCACATGTCGAGCGTCGGCACGATGTCGAGGATGCCCAGGTGCGTGATGGTCTCGGGGTGGTCCAGGCCCGCCCGGAAGGCGACCAGGGCGCCCCGGTCGTGGCCGACGAGGGCAAAGCGCTCATGGCCGAGCGCCGCCGCCAGGTTCACCACGTCGGCGGCCATGGTGCGCTTGGCGTACACATCGGGGTCGGTGGCCGCCGGCTTGTCGCTGGCGCCGTAGCCCCGCAGGTCAGGACAGATCAGTGTGTGCTCGTCGGCGAGCCGCTCGGCGACGTGCCGCCACATCAGGTGGGTCTGGGGAAAACCGTGGAGCAGCACGACCGGGCTGCCGCTGCCGCCGACAGCGGCGGCCAGCTCCACACCGTCCGCACCGGGCAGGCGGATGTGATCGAAGCCGGGAAGGGTGAGCGTCATGAGGGACCGTCCTTTCGGGTCGGGGACTTGACCGGATCAGCTTGCGCGACGGCGATCAGCAACCGATCAGTACGGTTGGGCGCGGCCGGCCCCTGGCACGGAGGATGGGGGCATGCGAATCGACGTGCTCGGTATGGTGCGGGCCCTCGGCGACGACGGCGGCCCGGTCGACCTGGGCGGCCCCCGCCATCGTGAGGTACTCGCCCGGCTCGTCGCCGCCGAGGGACGGATGGTCACCACCGACACCCTCGTCGATGACCTGTGGACCGATCCACCGGCCCGCGCCGTGGGCGCTCTGCGTACGTTCGTCGCCGCGCTGCGCCGCGCCCTCGAACCCGACCGGCCGCCCCGCAGTCCGCCGCGCGTCATCGTCACCGAAGGCCCGGGCTACGCGCTGCGCCTGCCGCGCGAGGACGTGGACGTCCATCGGTTCCAGGACGCCCTGGCCCGAGCCCGCCGCACCCCCGACGCGGTGACCGGCCTCGGTGCGGCACTCGCGGCCTGGCGCGGACCCGCCTACGCCGATGTGACCGACTCCGCATGGGCGCGGCGCGAGCGGACCCGGCTGGAGGAACTGAGGTTGGAGGGGGTGGAACTGCGCGCCCGCATCCTCCTCGACTCGGGGGAAGGGGCCGACCTCGTCGCCGAACTGGGTGCCCATGTCGCCGAGCACCCGTGGCGCGAGCCGGCCTGGGAGCTGCTTGCCCGCGCGCTGTACCGCGTGGGCCGCCGGGCCGACGCGCTGGCCACCCTCCGCCGCGCCCGCGCGATGCTCGTTGACCAGCTCGGGCTCGACCCCGGCGCCGGCCTTCAGCGCCTGGAGACGGACATCCTCAACGGGTCCGCTCCCCCCGAAGGAGCACATACCACGTGGACCGGCCCTGGTGTCCGGCTCGGGCCGCGCACCACCGTGGATCTGGCCCGCACCCTCGCCCTGGCGGGTGGCGACGCCCTCGTCCACTCCCGGCGCGACCGCCTCGCCGCCATCCAGGCGGCCGAACGCACGGGGGACCTCTCCCTGACCGCCCGGATCATCGGCGCCTACGACGTGCCCGCCATCTGGAGCCGGGCCGACGACCCCGAGCAGTCCCGTGCCGTCGTCGCGGCCGCCGAGCGCACGCTCACCGGGCTCGGCCCGGACGGCCCCGCCGACCTGCGCGCCCGCCTCCTGGCCACGGTCGCCGTCGAGAGCCGCAGTGCCGATCTGTCCGGGACCGAGCTGAAGCACGCGCAGCAGGCGGCGCGTCAGGCCGAGGAGCTGGCACGGCACCTGGCCGATCCCGCCCTGCTGGCCTTCGCCCTCAACGGGGTGTTCCTTCAGTCCTTCACCCGACCCGGGCTCGCGGCGGCACGGGACAGGACCGGCGCCGAGATCCTCGACCTGGCCACCCGGCACGACCTGCCCAGCTTCGCCGTACTGGGCCGACTCGTCCGCCTGCAATCCGCCTCGGCCCTCGGCGACCTCGACGCCGCGACCTCGCACGCCAACGCGGCCGACCTGCTCGCCGCCACCACCGAGGCGCCCCTCGTCTCCGTCCTCACCGGGTGGTTCAGGGCCCGGGCCACGGCCGCCCGCAGCGCCGAGCCCGGCGGACCGACCGCCGCCACGGCCGCCACCGCCGCAGCGCAGTACCGCACTGCCGAGGACGCCCTCCGGGCGGCCGGAATGCCGGGGCTGCACCGCGGCCTGTTCCCGCTCGCCCTCCTGGGACTGCGCCTGCTGCACGACCGGCCCGCGCCCACCGACCCGCACCTCGACTGGGGCCCGTACCGGCCCTGGGCGCGACCCCTCGTACTCCTCGCCCAAGGCCGGGGCGAGGAGGCCCGTACCGCCCTCACCTCGATGCCCGAACCACCGTGTGACCACATGCAGGAGGCCATGTGGTGCCTGACCGCCCGTGCCGCCGTACGCCTCGGCGAGCGCGGAATCGCCGCGCGCGCTGCGGTTGCCCTGCGTGATGCCTGTGCCGAACATGCCGGCGCCGCCAGCGGAATGCTGACCCTGGGTCCGGTGGCGCGGTATCTGGCGGAGGCGGAGGCATGCGCCGGAGCGGGGTGAGCGGCCGCAATTCCGCGAGCCGCGAACCCGCCCGCCTCATTCGCCTCGTTCTCGTACCGGCGCTGGGCGAGTAGCTGGCGGTGCCGACGCCGGAGGGCCGCGACCCGGGGCGGCCGTGGAAGGCAAGCTCGCCTGGCGAGGCGCTGTCGGCCGCGGCAGCCGGTACCTGCAAGACACCGTGGCCGGACTCGCCACGGCGCGAGTGACGCAGTTCTTCGAGCTGAGATGCGGGCTGCCGCGCCAGGACGACGTGCACAGCGTCGCCCGGCGCTGGCAGCCGGACCGCCCATACCGTCTACGTCGACAACGACCCCGTGGTCCTCGCCCACGCCTACAGGGGGACTACTTCGACAGCTGGACCTCCCCACCGATCCCCGTCTCGTTGCCGTCGGGGTCGCGAAACACCCACTTGCAGACGTTGCCGTGCTGCTCCACCTCGATTGGCTTGAGCCCTCGCCCAGCGATCCGCGCGACTTCGGAACCGGGGTCGTCGACCCAGATCATGCTCACCGCGCCACCAGCACGTTGCGTGTCTTCGATGATGTACACATACCGGTCCTCAGCCAGCTGCCACACCGCTTCGACGTCATTGGGGCAGAACGTTGGATCCGAGCCGAGCAGCTGCTTGTACCACTCCAATGCGCTCTCATAGTGACGCACTGCAATCCCTGCGAAGATCCCTACCGCCACGACAGGCTCCTACTCCCTCAAGATCAAATTTGGCCAGACTGACTACGTGTCGGAAGGCAGACCCCATCGGCGAGCAAGACTCATCGGATCGCAGACGACCGGTGCTCTGCCGCGCCCTGCCCTGCCGCGCCCTGTCGCGCCCTGCCCCGCCCCCGGATTTTCGCGGATCACGGACTTCGTGTCCCCCACGAATTGAAGCGAGACGCTTCGTCTTGTTAAGGTGACGCCATGGCTTTCCTCTTCTTCGTCTGAGTCCGGGCACGGCCCCTGCCGCCGTTTCTGCTGCCCGTGGACCCCGTAGACCCTTCTGCCCAGGGAAAGCCCCATGCGCGACCGCGCCCATATCGCCCTGCCCACCACCGTCCCCGCCGTGGCGCAGCTGGCCGTCAGGTCCGTCACCAAGTCGTACGGCACCCGGACCATCCTCGACCAGGTCTCCTTCACCGTCCGGCCGGGCGAGAAGGTCGCCGTCATCGGTGAGAACGGCTCCGGCAAGTCCACCTTGCTGCGGCTGCTCGCCTCGGCCGAGATTCCGGACGCCGGGGAGGTCACCGTCCGCTTTCCCGGCGGAACCGGGCACCTCGCCCAGACCCTCGGCCTCGGTGCGGACCGCGCCGTGCAGGACGCCGTCGACCTCGCGCTGTCCGAACTGCGCGAGATGGAGCGAAGGCTCCGTGCGGCAGAGGAGTCCCTCGCCGACGCGTCGGACGAGGAGCTTGCCGCGTACGGTGAGCTGCTGATCGCTTACGAGGAACGCGGCGGATACGAGGCGGACGCCCGTGTGGATGCCGCCCTGCATGGGCTCGGGCTGGCCCGGATCACCCGGGAGCGCCATCTCGGCTCACTGTCCGGCGGCGAGGAGTCGCGCCTCGCGCTCGCCTGTGTCCTGGCCGCCGCCCCCGAGCTGCTGCTCCTGGACGAACCGACGAACCACCTCGACGCGGCCGCCGTGCGCTGGCTGGGGGACCACCTGCGCGCCCACCGCGGCACCGTCGTCGCGGTCACCCACGACCGCGGCTTCCTGGAGCGCATCGCCACCACGATCCTTGAGGTCGACCGGGACGAGTGCACCGTGCGCCGGTACGGCGACGGGTGGGCCGGCTACTGCGCCGCGAAGGCCGCCGCCCGGCGCGGAGCGGAGCAGCGGTACGCGGACTGGGTCGAGGAGGTGGCCCGCGCGGAGGAGTTGCTGGAGGCCGCGGGCAGGAGGCTGGCCACCACCGGCCGCGATCCGAAGCAGGGCTTCGGCAAGTTCCGCCGCTCCAGCGAGGGGAAGCTCGGCGGGCAGGTGCGCTCGGTGCGGGAGAGCCTGGAGCGGCTGCGGCGCAACCCGGTGGCAAAGCCGCCGGTACCGCTCCGGTTCACCACGGCGCTGCCGTCGGCGGCCGGCGGCCCGGTCCAGGGGACACTGGCCGAGCTGGACAACGTACGGGTCGGGCAACGGCTGCGTCTGGACGGGCTCCTGGCGATCGAGCCCGGACAGCGGCTGCTGGTCACGGGCGAGAACGGCGCGGGCAAGACGACGCTGCTGCGTGTCCTTGCGGGCGACCTTCAGCCGGACGCGGGCACGGTGCACCGCCCCGCCCGGATCGGCTACCTCACTCAGGAACTGCCCGCGCACGCCCCACGGCTGACGCTGCTCGCCGCGTTCGCCGCCGGGCGGCCCGGGCTGCCGGACGAGTACGCCGGACAGCTCCTGTCCCTGGGCCTGTTCCGTGAACAGGATCTGCACGTGCCGGTCGCCGCACTGTCCGTGGGGCAGCAGCGGCGCCTTCAGATCGCGACCCTGGTGACCCGGCCCGCGGACCTCCTCGTCCTCGACGAGCCGACCAACCACATCGCACTCGACCTGGCCGAGGGCCTTCAGGCGGCGCTCGCGGCGTACCCGGGGGCGGTGGTCGCGGTCTCCCACGATCGCGACTTCCGTGCGCGCTTCGAAGCCGAGCAGGTGGAACTGCACGCCGGCCGCAGGCGCTGACCCGGTCCGGCCCGCCCGGCCCTGAATCGCCTGGCATCCATCAATCCACCGAAGCGAGGGATCCATGACCACCTTCCTGACACCACAACAGCGCGCCGACCGCACCTCCGCCGCCGTCGAGGCAGCCGTCACGGCCGGGCGTGGGCTCGGCCTGGCCGTCACCGACCCCACGGTGCTCCACGACGTCTTCTCCGTCGTCGTCCACCTGGCCCCCTCGCCGGTCGTGGCCCGGATTCCGACCGTCCTGCCCCGCCCGGTCGACCTGGCCGCCCTCGCGCGCCGCCAGCAGGACGAGCTGGATGTCACACGGTGGCTGGCCGGCCGGACAGTCCCGGTGTTCGCGCCCAGCCCGCTCGTGCCGCGCGAGCCCGTGCAGCGCGACGGGTTCTCGATGACGTTCTGGCCGTTCATCGAGGAGGCCCGGGACAAGGAACCCGACTACGTGGCGAACGCCGAGAGCGTCGCCGACCTGCACGCGGCACTGCGCGCCTACCCGGGCCACCTGGAGTTCCTGTCCACGGCCGACCCGCGGTTCATCGCGGACAGCCTCACCCTGCTCGACCAGCATCCCGACCTGATCGGAGCGGCCGAACTCGACGGGGCCCGCCGTCAATGGCAGCTCCTCGAACCCCTCGTACGCTCACGCGGCGCCTTCGAGGCCCGGTTCCCCGGGGTCGACCTCCAGCCCATCCACGGCGACTCCCCGCCCGCGAACATCTTCAACGCGGTGGACGGCGACCTCTACGCCGACTTCGAACTGGTCACCCTGGGGCCCGTCGAGTGGGACCTGGCCGCTCTCGGACCCGAGCACGAAGCCGCCTACAACCGTGGCGCACTGCGCAACGGCACGAGGCCGCTCGACGAGGAGGTCCTCGCCTTCGTCAACGCCCTGGGCATGCTGCGGATCATCGCCACCCTCACTCTGGTTCCGCAGCTTCCCGAACTGGTGGAGTACCTCAAGCCCGCGCTCGACCACTGGCGGAGGACGCCCTTCACCGCCGGCATGAACGGCTGATACCGACCGACTGGTGGCTGAGCCTGACACTCACAGCCCGTCCTTGAGCCTCGTTACCCGGCCGACCTGCTGTTCCTCGCGGCTCTGCTCCCCGGTCGAGGGTGACGTTTCGCCCCTGGGCATCTGGGTGAGCCGACCCAGGCCCAGGTGGTTTCCGTTCCAGCTCGTGGACGCCGTCCTCGGGAGGCGAGCCACACCAAGGTGATCGGCTCACCGCACTGCCGACACCCCCACTCCGGCTACTCGCGGGCCGATCACACCCCGCCGGCCGACCCCCCGGTGTCAGGCCCCCCGCAAGCCCCCCACGCCACGGAGTTGCCAGTCGTGACGGGCCCTCGGGGCGACGGCGGTGGACGCGCCGGGGGCTTGCGGGCGCAGGAGGTATCCCTCGCGGACCACGCTGCGTTCGGTGTACGCGTCCTGGGTCCACGGGATGAACTCGACGAGGGGCGGGGCGGCCGACAGGCCGACGCCGACGAGGTGCTGGTGGAGTTGCATCATGTCGCCCGCGTGCGGGGTGACACGCAGGCCGCGGGCGGCGGCGAGCCGGGTCACCTGGAGCCATTCGGTCACCCCGCCGAGCCGGGTGGCGTCGGGCTGGACGACGCGGAGGGCGTCGTGCGTGATGAAGCCGGCGAACTGCTGGTAGCTGTAGATGCTCTCACCGGCGGCGATGTCGAGGTTCGTCGACCGCTGCACGGCGATGTGCCCGTCGAGGTCGTCGGCGTGCAGCGGTTCCTCGACCCAGTCCATGCGGGTCTCTTCGAGGACCGGCATGATCCGGTGCGCGGTCGACAGATCCCAGCGCTGGTTGGCGTCGCACATCAGCGTCACGTCGTCGCCGAGCGCCGAGCGCACCGCCCGCAGCCGGGCGGCGTCCTCCCGCCAGTCCGGCTTGCCGACCTTGATCTTGACCCGGCGCCAGCCCTGGTCCACGAGGCCGGTCAGCCCGCGGATGAGTTCGTCGACGGGGGCGTTGAGCCAGCCGGCATCGGTGTTGTACGCCTCGATGGGGTCGGCGGTGCCACCGAGGAGCCGCCACAGGGGGACACCGGCGCGCTGCGCGGCGAGGTCCCAGAGCGCGATGTCGACCATGCCGAGTGCCATGTGCACGGGACCGGCACGGCCGATCCAGTGGGTGGGCAGCCAGTACAGACGGTTCCAGGTGCCGAGGATGTCCTCGGACGAGGCGCCGAGCAGGGTGGGGGCGTAGTGGTCGTCGATGACGGAGCACAGGAGTTCCGGACCGGTGTGGACGCCGGAGATGCCGGTGCCGGTCAGACCGTCGCGGGTGCGGATCTCGACGACGGGTACCGTCCAGTGGTCCATGGCGGCGGTGGCGTCCGCGATGGGCCGGGCCAGCGGTACGGCGAGTGCGTACGTCTCCACGGAGACGATGTCGGCGCCTTCGTCGCCGTGGATCAGGTCGCTGAGTCCGGGCGACAGCACACCGAGCACCTGCGGAGCGTCATCGGGCATGGGGTGTTCTTCTCCTTCGCTATGTGACGGAACCGGGCCGGCCCGGGGCGCCGGACAGCGGGCGCGTCGGGGAGGACCGACGGCCGTGGCACGGCGGGCCTTTCGCGGTCCGCCGGCGTTCATTGCATCCAGTGCCCTCCTGATCGGGCAATAGTGGGTTACGGATGGCGGCCATCCGGGATCCAAGAGTGGCGGCTACGCGCTCGGCGGGACCGGTGTCGTGCCGGGCGGCAGCGGCGCCGCCGTGACCGCTTCGACGAACGCCTTGGAGGCGCGGGGGAACGGTCGTTCGCTGTGCCACCAGACACCGACATCGCGGTGGCGGTGCAGGTCACGGATCGGACGGTGTTCGAGTCCGTCCTGCCGGACCATGGACGCGGCGAGCAGATTGACGACGCCCACACCGAGCCCGGCGCGGACCATGGCGGCGAGTGTGGTGGGCTGCTGCGAAACCTGTCCCATCGGCACCTCCACATAGCTGGCGTGCAGTGCGGCCTCGGCCTCGTAGCCGAGGTAGGAGTCGAGCAGCGGGTTGCCGATGGTGATGACCCTGGAGGAGGCGAGCTGTTCCAGCGCGATCGACTCCTCGGCCAGCAGGGGATGGCCGGTGGGGAGCAGGACGACGAACGGCTCTCGCCACAGCGGGAGATAGGTGAGGGCGCGGTCGGCGGGTTCGGGGCGCAGCGGGCGCAGCGCGACGGTGACGCGGCGGTCGGTCAGCGCGGTCTCGATGGACTGGACGTCCCCGTCGAAGATGCCGACCTCCAGCCCCGGATGATCCCCGCGCAGCTGCCGCACGATGGCCGGCAGGAAGGCGTCGCTCGCGCTGGCGAAGCTGGCGACCTTGAGCAGGCCGGTCAGGGGTTCGCGGCTGTGGCGGTGGCCGGCGAGGTCGTCGACCGCCGCGAGCACCGCCCGTGCCTTGGGCAGCAGGGCGCGTCCGTCCTCGGTGAGCGCGAGCGGGCGGACCCGGCGTTCGATCAGTGTGCAGCCCAGTGCCCGCTCCAGGTTCGCGACGTGTGCGGAGACGCGCGGCTGTGAAAGGGGTATGGCTTCGGCGGCTCGGGCGAAGCTGCCGGTGTCGACGACGTCGAGCCATGTCTTCAGCCAGACCAGCTCTATCCCCATGGTGATCTCCGAATCAGGAACGCGCGGCCAGTTTGCCCTCCACCAGTGCCTGGATCGCCGAGGCCGCGGAGCCGCGTGCCCAGTCCTCGAAGGTGTGGGACTTGGCGACGATAGTGCAGGCCCTCGCCGAGCCGAAGGCGTGTGCCTCGAATGCCTCGCGCACCCGCAGCTCGAAGAGGTCGTAGTTGGTGACGGATTCACCGGCCACGAGGATGCTGCCCGGATCGACCAGGTTCGCCACCGTCGCCAGCGCGAGGCCGATCACGGTTCCGGCGCGCTCGAAGGCGCCCCGGGCGTCGGTATCGCCGTCGCGTGCCAGCGCGACGGCCTCGCGCATGGTGAGCAGCGGGTCCTGTCTGGCGGCGCGGATGGCCTGGATGATCGCGCTCGACGAGGCGACCGTCTCCACGCAGCCGTACCGCCCGCAGGTGCACAGCAGGTCGCTCGGGCCGAGCGGCAGGTGGCCGATCTCGCCGGCGACGCCGTGATCGCCCTCGACGATCTCGCCGTTGACGTACAGTCCGCAGCCGATTCCGGCGCCGATGGTCAGGATCGCGAAGGAGCTGGCGTCCACGCCGATGCCGAACCACTCCTCGGCGATGGACAGGGCCCGCACGTCGTTGTCGATGAGGACGGGCAGGTCGTGGCGTTCGCGGACGAGGTCGCGCAGCGGTACGTCCGTCCAGTTCAGGCGCGGTGAGTCGCGGACGAGGCCCGAGGCGGTGTCGACCTCGCCGGACACCGACACCCCGGCGCCGAGCACCCGCGCGGCGTCGGGGCCGAGTTCGGTGAGCAGGATACCGATCACGGTGGCCACGCTGTCGGCCACGGCCGCCGGCACCGTACTGGCGAGTGGGCGGTGGATGGAGTGCCGCACGTCGGCGCGCAGGGTGGTGACCACTCCGAAGATCGCGTCGACGCGGACCGTGATCCCGATCGCCAGGGCCACGTCCTCCTGCACACTGAGCGGCTGCACCGGGCGGCCGGGTGCAGGCGACCGGCGGTGGTCGTGGGCGGAGATGAGGCCCTGCCCGGCGAGCAGGGCGACCGCCTTGGTCACCGCGGTCTGGGACAGACCGGTCCGCCGGGCGACCTCGATCCGCGGGATCGGGCCGCGCTTGAGGATCTCGGTCAGGACCGTGGTCACGGCGGGTGCGGTGGGCAGCCGGTCCCACTGGGGAACCGGCGGAGCAGGCGGGTCGCCGATCGTCGGGTCGTGGTCGCGGGCTGCCGGCACATCGCTCATGTTTCTCCCCCGTGTCCGATGCGGAACGTCCTGCGCACGGCTTCTTTAGTTTCCATCACCATGCAAGACAACTGTACCTGCCCAGCCCAGTACGCAGGATTACTGGACAGTGGAATGTATTCAACTTATGGTCGCCTCACGCCGACGACCCGCCGGCGTGCTGCCCCAGGCGGCTGCTCAAGGGAGAGTCCATGGCAACGACGCTGAGAACCCGGCCGGGAGGGCGTGAACGTGCCATCCGCCAGGGTCGGTTGCGCACCCCGACACACCGCAACGACTGGCGGCTGGCCCTGCTGCTGATCGCGCCGGCCACACTGGGCTTCGCGGTGTTCGCGGTCTATCCGACCCTGCGGGGCGTCTACCTCAGCTTCACGGACTTCAAGATCCTGACCCCGCCGGTCTGGACCGGGCTGGAGAACATCAGGACGCTGATCGGCGACGAGAAGTTCTGGCACTCGCTCCGGGTGACCCTGTACTTCGTCGTCCTCTCCGTAGGGGTCGGCCTCGCGGTGTCGCTGGTCACCGCCGTCGTGCTGCACCGGCTGACCAGGTCGACGGTGATTCGCGGCCTGGTCATCCTGCCGTTCCTCATCTCCGGAGTGGTCGCGGGGCTGGTGTGGCAGTGGATGCTCGATCCGCAGCTGGGGATCGTCAACGTCCTGATCGGGAAGTTCTCCGGCGAACCGGTCAAGTTCCTCGGCTCGCCGCAGTGGGCGATCCCGTCCCTGGCCCTGATCAGCGTGTGGAAGTCGATGGGCTACAGCACCATCCTCATCGTCGCCGGCCTCCAGACCATCCCGGACGACGTCTACGAAGCGGGCCGCCTGGACGGCGCCAGTGAGATCCAGATGTTCCGGCGGCTGACCCTGCCCCTGCTGCGACCGATCATGGCGATGGTCGTCGTCCTCAGCGTCATCAGCTCGTTCCAGGTGTTCGACATCGTCCAGGTCACCACCAAGGGCGGACCGGCCGACGCGACGATGGTGCTCCAGATGTACATCTACGACAAGGCGTTCGGCCAGTTCGACTTCGGCTACGCGGCCACGATGTCACTCGCCCTCTTCGCGATGCTCATCGCCATCACCTTCCTCCAGATGCGCCTGCTGCGCGCCAACGACTCGGACACGAGGTGAGACCGGCCATGGCCACCACTGCCGTCAGCGCTCCCGAAGGCCGCGCCGCCAAGGACTCCGCGGTACGCCGACGCCGGCGGCGACCGTCGGTGGGCCGGGCCGTCGCCTGGGCCTACGTCATCGGATTCCTCCTGGTCACGATCTTCCCCTTCTACTGGATCCTGCGCACCGCGCTGTCGGACAACTACGCGCTGAGCACCGATCCGGCGTCCATGCTGCCGCCCGGCTTCTCGTTCCACGCGTTCGAGCGCGTCTTCGGGATGACCACCCAGGCCGAGGCGATCGCCCAGGGCGGATCGGGTGCCTCCCTCGACATCCCGCTCTTCCTGCGCAACTCACTGATCTACGCGTCGCTGCTCACGGTCGCCGTCGTCACCTGTTCCGCGTTCGCCGCCTACGCGTTCGCGCGACTGCAATGGCGGGGCCGCAACGTCGTCTTCTCCCTCCTGCTCACCGGGTTGATGGTGCCGGGCGTCCTGATGCTGCTGCCCAACTTCGTACTGATCAACGACCTCGGTCTGATCAACACCTTCGCCGGGCTCGTCCTGCCCGGCGCGCTGTTCTCCGCCTTCAACATCTTCTTCCTCCGCCAGTTCATGCTCGGCCTGAGCAGCGAGGTGGAGGAGGCGGCGCTCATCGACGGCGCCGGTCCGTTGAAGATCATGTTCCGGATCACCTTCCCGATGACGTCCGGCCCGCTCGTCACCCTGTCCATCCTCACGTTCATCGGTGCCTGGAACGACTACTTCTGGCCCCTGCTCGTCGCCAACGATCCGCAGGTCAGGCCCCTCACGCTGGCGCTCGGTGTCTTCCAGCAGGCGGCCCCGGAGTCGCAGCCCGACTTCGCCGGCCTGATGGCCGCGACGCTGGTCGCGGCGGTGCCCATGCTGCTGCTCTTTGTCGCCTTCGGTAAGCGGATCGTCAACTCCATCGGATTCAGCGGGATCAAGTGACCCCGTCCGACACTCACAAGAGGCAACCATGAGAACCGCAAAGATCGCCGCCACCGCCGTCGGCGCAGCTGCTCTGCTCACCCTCACCGCCTGCGGCGGAGGAAGCGGCGGCAGCGAGGGCGCGGGGGGCACTGTCGACTGGTGGACCTGGTCCCCCGACCAGGCCGCCGCGTACAGCAAGTGCATACCGGCCTTCGAGAAGGCGAACCCCGGCGTCGAGGTCGAGATCACGCACTACAACGTGGCGGACTACTTCACCAAGCTGACCGCCGGCTTTGTCGCCAAGGACGCGCCCGACGCCTTCCAGAACAGCGTGACCTACTTCCAGTCCTACGCGAGCCAGGGGCAGATCCTCGCCCTGGACGACCTCATCGAGGAGACCGGCTACGACGTCGGCGTCTTCGCCGACGGAGTCGACCTGTGGAAGTTCACCGACGGCAAGCAGTACGGGCTGCCGCTCGACTGGGCCGCCAGCGCCCTGTACTACAACCAGGACCTGGTGAAGGAGGCCGGGCTGACGGAGGAGGACCTCCAGAACCTCACCTGGAACCCGGAGGACGGCGGCACCTTCCAGAACGTGGTCGAGCGGCTCACCGTCGACAGCAACGGCGTACGCGGCGACGAGCCGGGCTTCGACAAGTCGAAGGTCAAGGTCTACGGCGTCGGAAGCGTGGCCTCGGACGACAACATCGGTCAGACGACCTGGGGTCCCTTCGCCGCCAGCACGGGCTTCGAACTCACCGACAAACCCAACTGGCCCACCCGGTTCAACTACGCGGACCAGCGGTTCATCGACACGATGGACTCTCTGCGTGGCCTGATCGACGACGGCTACGCCCCCGAGTACGAACAGTTCACCACCGGCAACGCGGACCAGATCGGCTCCGGCCAGGTGGCCATGGTCATGGGCGGGTCCTGGGACGCGCCCGCGCTCGCGAAGCTGCCCGGTGTGAATGTCGGCACCGCCCCCGTGGTGTCCTCGGCCGACGGTACGCGTTCCGTGCTCAGCAACATGAACGGGAACAACATCTGGGCGGGCACCGACAACCCGGAGCAGACCTGGAAGTGGGTCTCCTACATGGGCTCCGAGGAGTGCCAGACGACGGCCGCGGTCTTCAACGGTTCCTTGTTCCCCTCCATCGCCGCATCGATGGACAAGCTCGTCGACTCCACCGCGAAGGACGGCCCCGACCTGTCCGTCTTCGGCGGGTACCAGGCCGACGGCGAACTCTTCGCGGCCCCGGCCTACAGCAACGGCGCCAAGATCGAGGCCGAGGTGAGGCCGAAGTTCGAGGCGTACTTCCTGCACCAGGAGAACGACAGCCTCTGGCCCGCCCTGCAACAGCAGACGAAGACAATCATCGCCGAGTAGTTCCCACACCGCCCCCGGCGGCCGGCCGGTGCCTCGATCCCGGCCGGCCGGCACCACTTGACGACCCACGTGAGGAACCGTGCCCGACACCGACCACTCGGCACCCGTGATCCAGTTGCGGGGAGGCCCCGCCGGCTTCCTCGTCGACCTCGGCGGCCCGCTGCCACGGGTCCTGCACTGGGGCGCCGACCTAGGCGAGCTTTCGGCCGCCGAACTCGACGCCCTGCGCACCACCGCGACACCGAGTGTGACCCACAACTCCACCGACGCACCCCGGCTGCTGACCGTGCTGCCCACCGAGGCGGACGCCTGGTCGGGCACGCCCGGAATCGAGGGCCGGATCCGCTCGACCGGAATGCCCTACCCGCGGTTCCACCTGGCCGGTCACGCGTATGACGAGCCGGCGTCGACCCTCACCCTCGAACTCCACAGTGACCTGGGCCTGGAGCTGTCGCTGCGCTACCGACTCGACGAGCACGGCATCCTCTCCGTCGACGGCCGGCTCCGCCGCGGCGGCGGCGCTCCCGACCGGAGTGATGTCTTCGACCTCACCGCCCTCACCGTCATACTCCCCCTGCCTGAACGGGCCACGGAGCTGGTCGACTTCACCGGCAAGTGGTCGCGCGAACGCAGCCCTCAGCGCCTCCCCGTCCCTTTCGGCACTCACCTGCGCGAGAGCCGGCGCGGCCGGCCGTCGCTCGACTCGCCCTACCTGCTCATGGCGGGCACCCACGGGTTCGGCTTCCGCACCGGCGAGGTCTGGGCCCTGCACGTCGCCTGGAGCGGTAACCAGCGCTGCTTCGTGGAACAGCTCCCCGAGGGCGCCGGCGTGCACCGCTCGGTCATCGGCGGCGGAGAGCTTCTGCTGCCGGGTGAGGTCGCCCTCGGCGACGGCGACACCTACGACAGCCCGACGCTCTGCTTCGCCTGGTCCGACAGCGGCATGGACGGCATCGCCGACCGATTCCACGGCCTGCTCCGCTCCCGGCCGCACCATCCGGCGAGCCCCAGGCCACTGGTGCTCAACACCTGGGAAGCGGTCTACTTCGACCACGACCTGACCACACTGCTCGAACTCGTCGACCGCGCGGCCTCGGTCGGCGTGGAGCGGGTCGTCCTCGACGACGGCTGGTTCCTCGGCCGCCGTAACGCCCGCACCGGCCTCGGCGACTGGCTGGTCGACCCCGAGGTCTGGCCGGACGGCCTGACCCCGCTGGTCGAGCGGGTCCGCTCGCACGGCATGCAGTTCGGTCTGTGGTTCGAACCCGAGATGATCAACCTCAGTTCCCGGCTGGCACGGGAACACCCCGACTGGATCCTGGCCCCGGCGACCGGCGCGGGCCCGTCGATCCGCCACCAGCACGTACTCAACATCGCCCACGAGGACGCCTGGAAGTTCGTGTACGACCGCATCGACGCCCTGGTGTCGGAGTACCGGATCGACTACATCAAGTGGGACCACAACCGTGAGCTGCACGAGGCGAGCCGCCGCGACGACGACGGCCGGGCCGGCGTCCGGGCCCAGACCCGGGCGCTCTACCGGATGCTCGACGCCCTCCGCGGCAGCCACCGCGCGCTGGAGATCGAATCCTGCGCGAGTGGCGGCGGACGCATCGACCTGGGGATCCTCCAGCACACCGACCGGGTATGGGCCTCCGACTGCAACGACCCCGTCGAGCGCCAGCAAATCCAGCGGTGGACCGGTCAGCTGCTCCCGCCCGAGCTGATGGGCACCCACCTCGGCGCACCCGAGGCACACACGACGCGCCGCGTCACCTCGCTGCCGTTCCGGCTCGTCACCGCACTGTTCGGGCACGCCGGAATCGAGCAGAACCTCAATGCCTGTGACGCCGACGAGCTGAGCGCGATCCGCGCCTGGGCCGGGCTCTACAAGGAGCTACGGCCGCTGCTGCACAGCGGGCGCATCGTGCGGGCCGACCTCACGGACGAGCAGACCCTGCTGCACGGCGTCGTCGCCGGCGACGGGACGTCCGCGGTCTTCGCCTGGGCGCGGCTCGGCACATCACCGGCGATCACATCGGGCCGGATCCCGCTGCCCGGCCTCGACCCGGACCGCCGCTACCGGATCCGGGCGCGCACCGAGACAGGCAGGCCCGCATTCCAGGAACGCCCGCCGGGCTGGCTGGCCGAGGCCGAGGACGGCTCGCTGAGCCTGAGCGGTCACACCCTGTCCCGGCTCGGCCTGCCCATGCCGACCCTTCAGCCCCAGCAAGCGCTGCTCCTTCAACTCGACGCCCACTGACCGGCCCACGCCCGTTCACCGAAAGCCACCCACATGCCCCTCAACAGCACCGACCTGACCGACCTGACCGACCTGACCGACACAGCACCCCCGCTGTCCGCCGGCTCGCTCTGGTTCAGGGCGCCGGCCGGCCGATGGTTCGAGGCGCTCCCCATCGGCAACGGCAGGCTCGGCGGCATGGTCCACGGCGGCACCGGCGTCGACCGTATCCAGCTGTCGGAATCCACCGCCTGGTCCGGTGCACCGTCCGAGACGGATGTCTCCGACAGTGGCCGCGAGCTGCTCCCCCACATCCGCGCACTGCTGTTCGCCGGCGAGCACGCCAAGGCGCAGGCGCTGGCGAAGGAGCACCTGCTGGGCCGCCCGGCATCCTTCGGCACCAACCTGCCGCTGCCCCAGGTGCAGATCGCGCACGGCTCCCCGGGCCCGGTCCGCGGCTACCGGCGCGGCCTCGGCCTCGACGACGGCGTCGTCCGGTCCGCCTTCACCCGCTCCGGCGTCGACTACGCCACCACGGTGCTCTCCTCGCACCCCGCCCGCGTCATCGCCTACCGGATCACCGCCTCCGTACCGGGAATCCTCAGTCTCCGGGCCGAGGTCGGCGAAGCCGTCTTCCCGCTCCGGCGACGGATCGACGACGGTGATCTCGTGCTCTCGGGCCGGGCCGTCGAGACGCTGCACAGCAACGGCCTGGACGGCGTCGACCTCACCATCCGGATCCGGCTGCTGCCCGAGGGCGGCAGCCGGTCCACGGACGGCGACACCGTGTGCGTCGACGGCGCGGACGCCGCGACCGTCCTGATCGCCGTCGGCACCGGCTGGCGCGGCACAGACCCGGAGGCCGACGCGATGGCGGCGCTGGACGCCGCCGAGCGGCAGGGATGGCCCGGGCTGTACGCCGCTCATGTCGCCGATGTGTCCGCGCTGATGCGGCGCGCGGGCATCGACCTCGGCCGCACCGACCCCGCTGTGCGCGCACTGCCCACCGACGAACGCCGTGACCTGCTGGCGCGCGGCGGCGAGGACCCCGAACTGGTCGCGCTCTACTTCCAGTACGGCCGGTATCTCACCGTCGCCGGATCCCGGCACGACTCACCCCTGCCGCTCGCGCTCCAGGGGCTGTGGAACGACGGCCTGGCCAGCAGCGCACCATGGACGAACGACTTCCACCTCGACATGAACACCCAGCAGAACTACTGGGCGGCCGAACCGACCGGACTGCCCGAATGCCAGGAGCCCCTGCTGCGCCTCGTGGAGAACCTGCGCGTGTGCGGGCGGACCACGGCGTCGCGGCTCTACGGCGCTCGCGGCTGGGTCGCCCACACGGTCACCAACGCCTGGGGCTACACCGCCCCCGGCTGGGGCATGGGCTGGGGCCTGAACGTGACCGGCGGTGCGTGGATCGCTTTGCAGCACTGGGAGCGCTGGGAGTACGGCCAGGACCAGGACTTTCTGCGCACCCGGGCCTACCCCGTCCTCAAGGAGGCCGCCGAGTTCTTCCTCGACCACCTCGTCCCCGAGCCCGAGCACGGCCGGCTGGTCACCGGACCGTCCGAATCACCCGAGAACTGGTACATCGCACCCTCCGGCGACGAATGCTCCGTCTCCATGGGGCCGACCGCCGACCGCGTCTTCGTCGAGGCCCTCTTCCGCAGGTGCGAGGAGGCGGCCGAGCGGCTGGACCTCGACGCCGGGTTCCGTGAGCGCGTCGCCGCCGCCCGCGGCAGGCTCGCCCCGCTGCGGACCGGGCGCCATGGGCAACTACGGGAATGGCTCGACGACTTCGAGGAGGCCGTGCCGAGCCACCGTCACACCTCGCATCTGATGGCGCTCTACCCGGAGCGGCAGATCTCCCCGCGCACCACACCGGAGCTGGCCGAAGCGGCACGCGTGACCATCGACCGGCGCGAGGCGGCACCCGGCTGGGAGCAGACCGAGTGGGCCGAGGCGAACTTCATCGCCTACTACGCGCGCCTCCTCGACGGCGATGCGGCACTGCGCCACGTCCGCAGCCTCATCGCGGAGGCGAGCGAGGCCAATCTGCTGTCCTTCTCACGCGGCGGGGTGGCGGGCGCCGCGCAGAACATCTACTCCTTCGACGGCAACGCGGGCGGCACCGCGGGTATCGCCGAGATGCTGCTCCAGTGCGACGGCGAGGAGATCGAGCTGCTCCCGGCGCTGCCGGCCGCCTGGCCCGACGGGCAGGTGCGCGGGCTGCGCGCTCGCGGCGGCATCGAGGTCGACATCACCTGGTCCGGCGGCCGGCTGGAGCGGGCCGTCCTGCGGGTGGCGGCGGCGCGCGAGGTCCGGGTCCGCTACGGCGAGGACCGCCTCCGGCTGTGCCTGCGGCCGCAGCAATCCTGCGAGGTGACGCCGGTGTGCTGAACCCGCGCGTCAATTCCTTTCGCGAAAGTCGGTCATCCGTCCCTCGGTGTTGTCCGGCAGGGCCGAGGATGGCTGAATCTTGCTTGTACCATCCGCCACTGAAGTCGGGAGGCAGCGTGACGAACACCACCCGCGACCTCGACGGGACCGGCACCGGCCGTGTCGGGATCGGCGAGCACGGACTGGAGCTGCCGCGCATCGGCCTTGGGACCGCGTCCCTCGGGAACTTCCTCGGTGCCATCACCGACGAACAGGCCGTCGACACGATCCGCCGCGCGTACGACGCCGGCCTGCGCTACGTCGACACGGCGCCGCTGTACGGACACGGCCTGGCCGAACAGCGCACCGGCAGCGCCCTGCGGGACAAGCCGCGCGGTGACCTGGTCGTCTCCTCCAAGGTCGGCCGGCTGCTGCGGGCCGACGCGCCCCGCGACGAGAGCCAGTACGTCGACGGAGAACCCTTCTACACCGAGGTCCCCGCCACCGGCCCCGTCTGGGACTTCTCCTACGACGGGGTGCGCACCTGCCTGACGGAGAGCCTCGACCGGCTCGGCCTGGACAGCGTCGACATCCTGCACCTGCACGACCCCGACGACCACTACGAGCAGGCCGCGTCGACCGCCTATGCGGCGCTGCGGGACCTCCGGGCCGAGGGCACGGTCAAGGCGATCGGCGCCGGAATGAACCGCACGCCGGTGCTGACCCGCCTGGTGGAGAACTGCGACCTCGACGTCGTCCTGCTCGCCGGCCGCTACACCCTGCTCGACCAGAGTTCCCTGGCGGATCTCCTGCCCGCCTGCCGGGAGCACGGGACCAAGGTCGTCGTCGGCGGCGTGTTCAACAGCGGCATCCTGCTGGATCCCTCGCCACGGGCCCGTTACGACTACGCCCCCGCCGACGCCCGGATCGTCGAGAAGGCACAGCGGATCCAGGCGGTCTGCGACCGGTACGACGTCCCGCTGGCCGCCGCCGCGCTGCAATTCCCGCTCGCCCATCCGCAGGTCGCCGCCGTTCTGGTCGGCGCCCGGTCCGTCGCCGAGCTGGACATGGACCTCGATCTGCTGGAAGTGGTCGTCCCGGACGCGCTCTGGCACGACCTGCGCGCGAGCGGGCTGCTCCCCGACACCGTCCCCGTCCCGTCCGGCCCCCTGTTCACGGGTCTGGAGAGGGGGCTTTGATGACCGCCCGGCACGCCGTGCGCATCGACGCGCACCAGCACTTCTGGGACCCGCGGCGATTCCACTACCCGTGGATGCAGGGCGCGGCACTGGACCCGTTGCGCCGCCCCTTCGCGCCCGACGACCTCGCCCCCGAACTCGCCGCCGGCGGCATCGACGGCTCGGTGCTCGTACAGACCGTGTCCGAGGTCGCCGAGACCCGGATGTTCCTCGACATCGCCCGCGAGACCCCGTTCGTGCACGGCGTCGTGGGCTGGGTCGACCTCACCGCCCCGGACGTCGGCGATGTGCTCGACGAACTCCGCGAGGAGTACGGACCCCTGTTCGTCGGCGTCCGGCACCAGGTCCACGACGAGGACGACGCGTCGTGGCTGGAGCGGCCGGACGTGCGGCGCGGGCTCGGCGCGATCGCGGCCCGCGGGCTCGTCTACGACCTGCTCGTGCGGACCCGTGAACTGCCGGCGGCCACCTCCACCGTGGCCGCCCTTCCCGACCTGCACTTCGTCCTGGACCACATCGCCAAGCCGCGCATCGCCGACGGCTGGGACAGCGTGTGGGCGACCGCCCTCGCGGACCTCGCGGACCTCCCCAACGTCGACGTCAAGCTCTCCGGCATGGTCACCGAGGCCGACTGGAAGGACTGGTCGCCGCACACACTGCGGCCGTTCGTCGACCACGTCCTGGGCCTCTTCACCGTCCAGCGGGTGATGTTCGGCTCGGACTGGCCCGTCTGCCTGCTCGCGGCCGACCGCTACGGCGACATCACCGACGCGCTCGCCACCGTCCTCGGCGACCTGAGCGCCGGCGAGGCCGAGCGGGTGTTCGGCCGCAACGCCCAGCAGTGCTATCGGCTGCCGGGCGTGTAGCTCCGTATCGCGGCTCCCGGGGTGTGGTGTGCGTACGCGCCACACCCCGTCCGTGTGCCCGGAGATGTTTTGGCGAATCCCGAATGGCTGACATTCCCATTCCGGATGTCCGGGCTCTTGAGCGCCCAGTTTCCCGGAAATATGTTCCTCCTGCGTTTCCGAGTCGTGTCATCCGCCCCCACCGGAATTCCAGCAGACAGGAACACCATGCAGGCACCCAGACCCACCGATTCCACGCCGCCGAGCCGCCGGAACTTCCTCGCGCTGACCGGCGCGGGAGCCGCCGGAACTCTCGCCGTCCTCGCCGGAATTCCACCGTTCCGTGCCGCCGCGGCGGAACCGGTGCGACCCGTCACCGACCCCAGCGTCCCCACGGCCGAGGCGGTACGGATCTGGTACACCGCGCCGGCTTCCCGGCAGCTGATGCTCCAGCAGGGCCTGCCCATCGGGAACGGCCGGCTCGGCGCCCTGGTCACCGGCGATCCGGCCGGTGAGACGCTGTACATCACCGACGCCTCCATGTGGACGGGCGGCCGCAACAGCATCCTCAGCAGCGACGGCCAGTTCCCCTACGACCGCACCAACTTCGGCTCCCTGACCCAGCTCGCCCATCTCACCGTCGACATACCCGACCACGCGCTCGGCTCCGTCACCGGCTACGAGCGGGCACTGGATCTCAGCAACGGTCTACAGACGACCACTTACGTGCACCAGGGCGTCACCTACCGGCGTGAGGTCTACGCGAGCCGGCCGGACGACTCCGTGGTCGTGTCCTTCACCCAGAGCGGCGGCGGCACCTACACCGGGCGGATCCTCCTCACGGGCACACACGGCGAGACCGTCACGACCGACGTGGGCGACGCGACCGCCTCCTTCGGCGCCGCCCTCCCGGGCGGCCGACGCTACGGCGGCGCCGTCACCGCCGTCAGCCGCACCGGGAACGTCCAGGTCGGCAGCGGTGCCCTGGAGTTCACCGACTGCGCCGACCTGACGGTCGTCTTCAGCGGAGGCACCGACTACGCGCCCGACTTCGCACAGAACTACCGCGATCCGTCGATCGATCCCCAGCCCCTGGCCCGGTCCAAGGCAACCGCCGCGGCGGCCCTCGCCGCCGGGGTCCTGCGCCGCACCCATGTCGCCGACTACCGCGCCCTCTTCTCCACCATGGAGATCTCGCTGGGAACGTCGACCGAGGCCCAGCGGTCCTCCGACACCTGGAGCCGGCTGCACACCCGCGCCGGGTCCGGGGCCGCCCCCGACCCCGAGCTGGAGGCGTCCTACCTGCAGTACGGCCGCTATCTGATGATCTGCGGCTCCCGCGACGGACTGCCCATGGGCCTGCAAGGCTCCTGGATCGACTCCAACGAGCCCGGCTGGATGGGCGACTACCACACCGACGTCAACATCCAGATGAACTACTGGATGGCCGACCGCACCGGGCTGCCGAGCTGTTTCGACGCCCTCACCGACTACTGCCTCGCCCAGCTGCCGTCCTGGACGGAGAACACCCAGCGCCTCTTCAACGACCCGCGCAATCGCTTCCGTAATTCTTCGGAGAAGGTGGCCGGCTGGACCGTCGGAATCTCCACGAATATCGATGGCGGCTCCGGCTGGCAGTGGCACCCGGCCGGTAGCGCCTGGCTCGCCAACAGTCTTTTCGACCACTACGAATACCGCAATGACCCCGAATTCCTCGCACGCATCTATCCCCTGGTCAAGGGCGCCTGCGAATTCTGGGAAGCACGGCTGATCCCGCACCAGGTCACCGATCATGTCACCGGCGAGACACGTGAAGCGCTGGTCGCGGACAAGGACTGGTCACCCGAGCACGGTCCCCAGGACGCCCTCGGCATCACCTATGCCCAGGAGCTGGTGTGGACGCTCTTCACGAACTACCGCACGGCGACCCAGGTCCTCGGCCGGGACTCCCGCTACCGCAAGACCATCGACGGCCTGCGCCGGCGCCTGTATCTCCCGCAGGTCAGCCCCACGACCGGCTGGCTGGAGGAGTGGCTGACGCCGGACAACCTCGGCGAGGTCGAGCATCGCCACCTCTCGCCGCTGATGGGCTTGTTCCCCGGCGACCGCATCGACCCCGACACCTCACCGGCCGCCCTCGTGGCGGGAGTGCGCAAGCTGCTTCAGGCCCGGGGCACCAGCATGTACGGCTGGGCCAACGCCTGGCGCGCCCTGTGCTGGGCCAGGTTCCGGGAGGGCGAGACCGCCTACGAGAAGATCATCAAGAATCTGGCGCCCTTCGACGGCCGGACCGGAGGCACCGCCCTCAACCTCTTCGACACCTGGCCCCTCGACGCCAACAGCAGCATCTGCCAGGTCGACTCGAACTTCGGCACCCCGTCGGCGATGGTCGGCATGCTCGTCCACTCCCGCCCCGGCAGCATCGAACTGCTGCCCGCGCTCCCCGCGGCCTGGGCGGAGCGGGGCCGGATCACCGGGGTCGGCGCCCGGGGCGGCTTCACGGTGGACCTGTCCTGGCGCGACGGAGTGGTCGAGAAGGCGGTGATCCGCAGCGTCGGCGGTCGCAGCACCGAAGTGGTCGCCGGCGGCAAGGCACGCTCCGTGCGGCTGGCACGCGGCGAATCGGTGACGCTCCGCTGGTAGCGGGCGTCCCCACGCCGATGTGCCGGACAGCGCCGATCGGCGGCCGACTCCACCAGCCTTCCCATGAAAGGTGATCTCTTCATGACCACAGCCCGTCGCCTCCGCCGCGGACTCCCCGTGGCGGCCGTCGTGACCATGACCCTGATGTGTACGACCGTCCCCGCCCAGGCCAAGAGCGACTTCAGCGTCAAGCCGTTCATGGGCTGGAGCAGTTGGAGCGTGCAGTCCTCCACCCACCCGGACTACGGGACGGAATGGCTCACCGAGGAACACATCAAGCAGACCGCCGACGCCATGGCGGCGAAGCTGAAGCGCTCCGGCTACACCAACATCAACCTGGACGCCGGCTGGAACGCCAGCTGGGACTGGCAGTTCCGCTTCGACGCCAACGGGATTCCCGAGGCCGACCCCGCGCGCTTCCCGAACGGCATCGCGAGCCTGGCCGACTACATCCACGACAAGGGGCTGAAGATGGGCCTCTACGGGGCCGCCGGACTGCCCCGGACGGTGTACGACCAGAACGCACCCATCCTCGGCACCAACTGCACGACCCAGGACATCACGGTGCAGCCGCTGACGCCGACGAACATGTGGGGCGGTGACTGGAAGATCGACTACACCGAGCCCTGCGCCCAGGCGTACATCGACTCCATCGCCGACCGGTTCGCCTCCTGGGGAGTCGACTTCGTCAAGATCGACGGCGTCACGACCGACAACGTCGTCGACATCGAGGCGTGGTCGAAGGCGATCGACCAGAGCGGCCGCAGGATGTGGCTGACCGCCAGCGCCTGGCCCATCCCCCGCGAGGCGGGCGAGGGCCTGCGCCCGTGGGCGAACAGCGTCCGCGTCGACACCGATGTCGAGTGCTACTGCGACACCGTCGCCACCTGGCAGGCATCGGTCGACAACCGGTGGGAGGACCTGCCGAAGTGGCTCGACGTCGTGGAGCCGAACTACTGGCCGGACCTCGACTCCATGCCGGTCTCCAACAACACCGGCGACGGAATCCAGGACGGCATCAACGACACCGAACGCCAGAGTGTCATGACGTTCTGGTCCATGGCCTCGTCCCCACTGTACGTCGGCGGTGACCTCTCCAAGCTCGATGCCAAGGCCACCTCGATCCTCACCAACCGGGAAGTCATCGCCGTCAACCAGGCAGGGGTGCTCCCGACCCAGGTCACCGACGGAACACTCCAGGTGTGGACGAAGCGCCTGCCCGACGGCAGGCTCGCCGTCGGCGTGTACAACCTCGGCGACACTCCCGCCGACATCACGGTGACCTGGGACCAGCTCGGCATCGACGGCAAGCAGGAGGTCCGCGACCTGGTGAACCGCAAGGACATCGGCAAGGCCAGGAACTCCTGGACCGCGAAGGCGGTTCCCTCTCACGGATCCCGGCTGATCACCCTGTCGCGGGGGTGACATCCACCGGCTGGGCCGGGTGACGGGACGTCCCGTCACCCGGCCGGCGCCTTCGGGCGGAGCGGTGAGCCGACGTCCTTCACCCGATGTGACGCCCCCGTCCGTCCACCCGGTCACGCCTCACCGTGGTGTCGCCGTCCGGTCTCCGTGTCCATGGCTCGCACGCGGTTGACGAAGTGCTCCGGATGCACCAGGTGCGGGTAGTGGCCGCAGCCCTGCCACGCCTCGACGGTGATGTACGGCTGCGCCTTGGCCAGCCAGGCCCGGTACTGCGGGCCTGGCTCCCAGCCGTGCAGCGCGAGGTAGGGCGCGCGGATGGCGCCGAGCAGCCCGTCGGCCAGTTCGGTGAGTTCGGCCGGTGTCGCCCGCTGGAGACCTTCGCTCCAGATCTCCAGGACAAGGTCGCGATCGTAGTGCCGGAGGCCGCTGAGGCGGGCGGACGCGGTGGCGGGGAGCGCGCCCGCTTCCAGCTTCGCGAACATCGCGTCGAGTGCGTCGGGAAATTTTGCCGTCCGCAGCCTCGGCACCAGGTCCAGCACCATCCGCTGCATTTCGACGAAGTCGAGGGACTGGTCCACGTTCACCACCGCGCGTACCGGATGCATGGTGGCGTACACGGTGGCGACCAGCCCGCCGAGGGAGTGTCCGACGATCAGCGGTGGCTCGTCGGGGGCCAGGGCGTCCAGGGTCGCGTGGACGTCCTCGGCGAGGGTCAGCATGTCGTAGGGCGTCTGCGCCGGGGAGCGTCCGTGACCGCGCAGGTCGAGGGCGACGACCCGGTGCGTGGTGGCCAGGCGCCCGATGACCGGGTCCCAGGCGGTGCTGTTCTCCAGGAGTCCGTGCAGCAGCACGGTCAGTGGGCCTTGGCCGGCGTCATGGTGGTGGAGCACCTGCGTTCCCTTCCTGAGCGGATGTGTCGCACGGGTCGAACAGCGAGTCGCGGATGCCGTACCCGGGCTGTTCTCCCTGCCACCGGGAACAGTGGCCGACAGGGTCCGGCGGTCGCCGACACGTGTTCACCGTGCACGATCCCGCAATGTACCATTGGAACATTCACTGTGTACCATTGGAACATTCGAATCTCCGTGTGGGCGAAGGAGCGACTCCCTTGACAGACACCGTATGGACCGGTCTCGACCAACTGGTCGCCGAACTCACGCCGTTCTACCGGGACTTGCACGAACATCCGGAGCTGTCGCTGCAAGAACACCGCACCGCGCGGCGCGTGGCCGATGCCCTTCGGCCCCTCGGCTTCGAGGTGACCGAGCGGGTCGGCGGGACGGGGGTCGTGGGCGTGCTGCGCAACGGGGACGGCCCGGTGGTGCTGGTGCGCGCCGACCTCGACGCGCTTCCCGTCGAGGAGGACACCGGCCTGCCCTACGCGAGCACCGCCCGGGCCACGGACGCCGACGGACGCGAGGTGCCGGTGATGCACGCGTGCGGTCACGACATGCACACCACCTGTCTGCTCGGGGCCGCGACCCTGCTGGCCCGCGCCCGCGGCAGTTGGTCCGGGACGCTCTTCGTGGTCTTCCAGCCGGCCGAGGAACTCGGCCGCGGAGCACGGGACATGGTCGACGACGGGCTGTTCCGTCGGTTCCCCACGCCGGACATCGTGCTCGGCCAGCACGTGGGCCCGCTGCCCGCGGGCATGATCGGCCACGCGGCGGGGCCGATCATGGCCGCCTCGGACTCCGCGAACGTCGTCCTGCACGGCCGCGGCGGCCATGGATCCCGCCCGGAGGCAACCGTCGACCCGGTCCTGATGGCGGCGCATGTCGTCACCCGGCTCCAGGGCATCGTCGCGCGGGAGGTCCCGCCCGCCGAGACCGCCGTCGTCACCGTGGGACGGCTCCAGGCCGGGACCAAGGACAACATCATCCCCGACACCGCCGAGCTGGGCATCAACGTCCGCACCTACTCCGCCCAGACCCGCGCCCTGGTCCACAGGGCGATCGAGCGCATCGTCAGCAGCGAGGCCACCGCCGGCGCCGCGCCCCGCCCACCCGAAGTGGAATGGACCGTCACCGTGCCTGTGCTGGTCAGTGACCCCCGTTCCACCGCGACCACCGTGGCGGCGTTCGCCGAACACTTCGGTGAGCAGCGGCTGCTTCCCCTGCCACCCCTGACCGCGGGCGAGGACATCGGCATCCTGGGCGAAGCGGCCGGCGCTCCCACGGTGTTCTGGTTCTGGGGAGGGCTGGACACCGACACCGTCACCGCCGCGTTCCGTGACGGCCGGATGGACCAGCTGCCGACCAACCACTCACCGCACTTCGCCCCGGTCCTCGACCCCACCTTGACCACCGGCGTCCAAAGCCTGGTCGTCGCCGCCCTCGCCTGGCTGGGAAAGCCCGCGGGAGCCGTCGTCTAGACTGGGCCGCCAGGACGGTCAGAGAGAGACATGAGCGACGAGACGCCCCGCGCGAAACTGCTCCGCAAGGGCCGGCAGCTCCTCGCCGAGCGGGAAGGCCGGCTCAGCGACCTGACGCTGCGCAAGCTCGCCGAGCACCTCGGCACCAGCCACCGTATGCTCATCCACCACTTCGGCTCCCGAGACGGTTTCCTCGCCGCCCTCCTCAGCGATCTGCGCCGGCAGGAGCAGACGACCCTGCGCGCCGTCGCCGCACAGGGCAGCTACGAGGACGCCATGCGGCTGCTCGAATGCCTCTATCTCGACCCCGCCCAGGGCCCGAGGATCTCCGCCTTCTTCTACGTCCTCGGCCTCGCCGTCCAGGATCCCGAGTCCTACCGCGAGTTTCTCGACTCCCTGGAGGACTGGACCGAGCTGTTCACCACCCTCGGGGAGCGCGACGGCCTCCCTCCCGAGGCCGCACGAGCCCGCGCCCAGGCCCTCGTCTGGACCGTGCGCGGTCTCTTCGTCCAGGGCATCACCACCGGCAGGCGCGACGAAGCGTTCGAAGAACTCCGCAACGTCATCCGCCACCTGGGCTACTAGGGCGTGTCTGACCATTCCCGTCGTCGCCCGGAGGGCGGCGCCGCGGGGTCAGGTGCGTGCTCTCGGCGTGCCGGGCACGAGTCCTCGTGCTGGTTGTACGTGGGCTCGTGCCCGGTGTGGCGAGAGTGCGTGCATGGCGTCGCGGGGCAGACGGGAATTGTCAGACCCGCCCTAGCCACCGGCCCGCACTGCTCCGGAGTGGCGGTCGCGGCACAGATGAGCCGGGTGCGCGCGAGCGGTCAGTCCGAGCGGCCGGGCCGGGTCCACAGCGATCGAGGGTGCGGGCGTTGTCACTTGTGCCGCCTTCCGGGCAGTGTGCCGTGCAGGAGGTGACCGGCGTCGGCGTACGTCGTTGCGACGGCGCAGGTGCTGGGCTTCGGCTCTGGCGTCACCTGCTGTCGAACTCCGTTGCCGTCACAGCACCGCTCCGATCCGCCACGGGACGATCTCCTCGGAGCCGAACCCGAGCAGCTCGGACTTGCTCGGTTCGCCCGACGCCAGGTCCACCAGTTGCTCGAACAGGGTGATGCCCGCGGCGATCTGTTCCTCGCGCCCGAACGCCGCCCCGGCGTCGAAGTCCATGTCGCCGGTCATGTGCCGGTACAGCCGGCTGTTCGTGGCGATCTTGAAGCAGGGGGCCGGACGGGATCCGAACACCGAACCGCGGCCGGTGGTGAAGGCCAGCAGGTTCGCCCCGCCGGCCACCATGCCGGTCGCCGACACCGGGTCGTAGCCGGGGGTGTCCATATAGGTCAGCCCCGGGGACTCGACACGCTGGGCGTAGTCGACGACGGCCCGCAGCGGGCTGCTGCCGCTCTTGAGGACCGCGCCCAGCGACTTCTCCCAGATGGTCGTGATGCCTCCGTCGCGGTTGCCACGCGAGGGATTGTTGTCCAGCTCGGCGCCGTTGGCACGGACGTACTCCTTCCACCACTGAAGGATCTCGTCGAGCCGATCCGCCAGCCCCGCCTCGGCGGCCCGCGCCGCGAGCAGATGCTCGGCCCCGAAGATCTCCGGGGTCTCTCCGAGGATCGCCCGGCCGCCCGCCGCGACCAGCAGGTCGGCGGCCACACCCAGGACGGGGTTGGCGGTCAGGCCCGAATAGGCGTCGCTGCCGCCGCATTGCAGGCCGAGGGTGAGCCCGGACAACGGCAGCGGCTCCCGGTGGAGCCCGGCGACTCCTTCCGCGATCACGGCGACCCGGCGCAGCGCCTCCTTCACCGTCGCCGCGGACCCGCCCAGCTCCTGGATGGTCAACTGCTCGACCGGCCGGTTGAGATCCTCCAGGAAGTGCTCGGGCTGGTTGACCTCACAGCCCAGGCTGACGGACACGACCCCGACCAGGTTGGGATGGGTGGCGTAGCCGTGCAGGGTACGGCGCAGGATCTCATCGCCCCGGGTGCCCTCCGCCAGACCGCAGCCCAGGTCATGGCTCAGGGCGATCACCCCGTCCAGGCCGGGGGTCCCGGCGTGCGCGGTTCGGGCGGCCTCGGCGACCATGCGGGACACCGTGGCCGCGCAGTTCACCGACGGCAGGATGCCGATGTAGTTGCGGGTTGCCACCGCGCCGCCGGGCCGCTGGTAGCCGAGGAAATGGTCGCGGGTCGGAGCCGCCGGTGGCGTCCACGCGGCGGCGGCCCGCCGGGCATCGCCGCGATTGGGTGAGGCCGCGCCCCTGACCGCGACGTTATGGGTATGGACATGATGCCCGGGGGCGATCGGGGCCGTCGCGTACCCGATCACGGCGCCGTACTTCACGATCGGGCCGTCCGCCGGGATGCCGGTCAGGGCGACCTTGTGGCCGGCCGGAATGTCCTGGGCGATCGGGATCCGAGCCGGACCGGCCGCACAGATTGCCCCCGCACGTAGATCGCTCAACGTCAGCCCGACATTGTCGGCGCTGCGGTCGGCCACCAGCAGCCGGGGCCGCCCGGAGGCCGGTGGGCGGCCGGTCGTCGTCTCGTTCACCCGAACTCCTTCGCGTTGACATGCGGAGTCCGATGCCGAAACCGACGCCCACCGCAGTCACCCCGCAAACGCTAGGCCGGGGGTGTCACCGTCGTGAAGCGCGCATAGCGGATGCGGAACATCCGTGACGCGACGGAAGTGGGCGTGTGCCCGCGCAATCGACCCCGGCCTCCCGGACGCACACCTCCCTGCGCGAGTTCGACTCCCCGCGCCGCTCCCGTGCCAAGCGGACCGCACCTGGCCCGAACACGACTGACACCGGTGCCGTACGGCGCTGATAGTCTCCCGTCCGTGTTCCGCAGGCGGCGCGCTCGGCCGAGCGCGCGGTGGGCGGACACGGACCCCAGAGGTTCCTTCACTTCATGTCTGACGAGAATCGACTCAAGGAATCACGCGAGTTCCAGCGGGGAGTCATCAACGAGTTCCGCGCCAATCAGGGCAAAGTCGGGGGGATGTTCGAGGGTTCCACCCTCTGCCTTCTCACCACGACGGGAGCACGCAGCGGTCAGCCCCGCACCCAGCCTCTCGGCCTGATGCATGTCGACGGGCAGGACTTGGTGGTCGCCTCGGCGGCCGGCGCTCCGGCTAATCCAGCCTGGTACCACAACATCCGCAAGAACCCGATCGTGACGGTCGAGACCGGCATCCGCACCTACCGGGCGATCGCCTCGATCCCCCCGCGTGAGGAGCGCGATCAGCTCTTCACGCGGATCACCGAACAGGAACCGGGATACGGCGAGTACCAGAGGAACACCGATCGCGTCATTCCGGTCGTCGCACTGCACCCGGTCGATCTTCCTCCTGACCGGGTCAAGCATCTCGGTGACGAACTGATCGAGCTGCACGACTGGCTGCGCGGCGAACTGACGGATCTGCGCAAGCGGATCGACGGAGTCGTCGACGGCAGGACCGGGAACATCGCGGCGAAGGGCGAGGGCAGCAACCCACTGGCCGAACTGCGGTCGCACTGCCTCGATTTCTGCCACGCGCTACGCGTCCACCACACCGGCGAGGACATCGGTGCCTTCCCGGTACTCCGCGAGCGGTTCCCGGCGCTGGAGCCGGTACTCACCAAGTTCGCCGAGGAGCACAAGGCCGTGGCCGAACTACAGAACCGGATCAAGGAACTGGTCGAGGCATTCGCACCCGGCCAGGACGACCCGGTGCTGCTGCGCGCGGACGTGGAGCACCTCGCGAGCCGACTGGAAGCCCACTTCGCCGAGGAGGAACGTCACCTCGTCACCGCGCTGAACGCGATGGGGCCGGCACCGGTTCGCGAGTAGGTGGCGGGGGGGCACGGGCGTAGCACCGCCTGTGCCCCCCGGCTGTTCAAGTCGGGGTGGGTCGACTGTGTGCCAACTCCGCTGTCATGGCGTCGAGATGTGCCCAAGGGACGTCGCAGAAGCCTGGGATGGGATAAGGCCGGACGGGCCGAGTTCCTGACCACGCTCGAAGAACCCGCGCAGCCGTTGTCCCGTCAGGGCCGTAGAAGGCAGCCTCTCGCATCATTGCAGGTCAGCACTGCCCACGAGTGCTCCCCAGCGCCCCGGCGGGCGCATCATGAAGACCTCGATCGGGTCGTACTCACCCGACCCGCCATAACCGACGACCCAGGCTCGTACCACTAGGGCAACAGGGCCTCCGGGAACCGCTCGGAGTGGGTTCGCGCCCCCGAGCCACCAGGAGGCCCTGCCTTCATGCGCGTACAGCGGGAAGCCTGTTCGGCCCCGCACGGGACATGAGCGTGAGGTACGGCTACTTACGCCGAGCCGCTTCCTGGTTGGGGCGATTCGCCCGCGCGGCGCAGGAGGCGGCGTGCTGCCTGCCCGTTGGCCGGGTCGAGCATCCGTCCGCGGTCGGTCGTGACACCGACACCCGAACGTGCGGCTTCATCCAGAGCGGCGACCACACGGTGAGCATCCGCGATCTCCGCAGCGCTCGGCATGAAGACCCCGTTGATCGTGTCGAGCTGCTTGGGGTGGATGGCGACCTTCCCGTCAAAGCCCAAGGTGCGGGAGATGTCGCACTCGCTCTTCCAGACACTCGGGTCCTGGAGATTCATCGACGGTCCGTCGATGGCGGGCAGACCTCCGGCTGCTCGGACGTCGCAGACGAAGCGGCTCTTCGGATAGTGAAATGCCAAGCCGTCCGGGGTCCAACGGCCGCCCAGGTCGGCCATGAAGTCGCCGGCCTCCGCACCTGCGAAGGACATGGCCACCACGCTTGGCGCGGCACAGGCGATGGCGTCGACGTATCGCAGTGCCGAGCAGTCCTCGATCACCGGGACGATCCCGATCGTCCCGGGGGTCAGCCCCTGCCTGAGTTCGGCGGCGCGCAGCTGTTCGGCGAGTTTCTCGATGTCGTCAGGACCGGCCACCTTCGGCACGATCACGGCGTCCAGCCATGGACCGATCACCGTGGCCAGGTCCCTGGCGATCTCGGTGGTGCCCACGGGGTTGACCCTGATGAGGTGCGTCACCTCCGGATCGTCGGACGCGGCCAGCGCCTGGGCGGCGGATCGTCGGGCCTTCTCCCGCTGCGACGGGTGCACCGCGTCCTCAAGGTCGACGATGACCCCTCCCGGGTGCGCGGCGATGGCCTTGGCGATCCGGTCGGGGCGGTCTCCGGGACAGATCAGCAGGCTGCGCCAGTGTCCGCGCCTCATGAGGCGAAGCCATCGGCAGGTCGGTCCGCTTCACCGGAACGGGCACTCGCCGCGGCGAGTGGGAGGCCGGGTGTCGCTGGGACGTCGGCCTGATCCAGCCATATCGGGGGTGCGCTCGCTGTCCGCATGATCCTCATCTCCTTGGTCATCCGACATCTCCCTGGTCACGCCACACGCCACACGCCGGACGCCACACGCCGACCGCCCAGTCCGCCCAGGGCGCGACAGACCCACGCGGTCGTCGCTCGTTACGGCAGAGGCAGAGGCAGAGGTATGTGCTCGGCAGCCCGCCAGGATCGGGCCTGCGTCAGTCTTCGCGCATGCCGAGTGGCGACGGCGTCACGTCGCGGGCCCCTCCCCCGCCACCCTGCTGGCATTCGACAGCACAAGCTGCCGGCCGCGCACGAGGAAGGCGTGGATGGCCGAGTCCGCCGCCGCCGCATCCCGCCTGGCAACGGCGTCCACGATGGCGAGGCGCTCGTCGATCAGCTTGCGGGCGACCTTGCCCCACATCTCGCTGCTGATGAGGGCCGCCTCCCGCGCGAGAGCGATGTGTTTCTGGATCAAGAAGTGCGACATCGCGATGAGAAGGCTGTTGTGAGAGATCTGCACGAGTGCACTCATGAACCGTTCGATGGCGGCGGCGTGCTCGGTCTCCGAGTGCGTGGGGGCGCGGAAACTCTCAGCCGCCTCTCGCAGTTCGAGGATCTCGTCGTCCGTCGCTCGCTCCACACCGAGACTGACCGCCTTCCCGTACACAAGATCGGAAAGGTCCAGCACGCTTTCGAGGTCGACCTTCTCCAGCTCGACCACCGCCTGCAACGCCTGGGCCAGCACCGAATCCGAGTCGGCGGTCACATAGGTCCCCGAGCCATGCCGGGCTTCAACCAGCTTCAGCGCACTGAGCGCCCGGATCGCCTCGCTGATGGTCGGCGCGCTCACACCGTAATACACGGCGAGGTCCTTCTCGGAGGGGAGCTTCACCCCTCGCTCAAGCGCACCCGAGTAGATCTTTGAACGCAAGTGGTCGGTGACCTGATCGGCAGCACGTGGCCTCGCCCGCCTGAAGCCCTCGGATTCGAAGGCCGACGAGGTGTTCGTGGTCATCCCGGCTGCTCCCTCTGAGGTGACCGGGCCGACCCTCAGCCGACTGACTCCAGCCCCCGGAACCACACCGTAACATTGCCCAGCTCTCCAAGTCTATTGCTCTCTTGGGTGCTGGGAGCTACGGTCTGGCCCATCGGAAGGTGTCCGGGTCGCTCCCGCGGCGTCCGATGAACGGCCCCGAAGACGTCGGCCAGGCAGGAGGCGGCGTCTTCCGAGCAAGAAACAAGGAGCGCACGATGCCCACTCCGACCAGGCCGAACGCCGAGGGCGAGCCCTCGGCGGAACCCCTTGATCCACACCCACGCGAAACGGCCTCGCTCCCGCTGGCGGGTATCCGGGTGCTCGAACTCGGCACATTCGTCACGGGCCCGTACGCCGCAGCGATGCTCGGCGACATGGGTGCCGACGTCATCAAGGTCGAGCCACCAGCGGGTGACCCCATGCGCGGGTGGAGCGAGGACGCGTACAGCCCGTACTTCCAGGCGTACAACAAGAGCAAGCGATCCATCGCCCTCGATCTGCGCACCCCGCGCGACCTGGAGGTGATGCATGCGCTGATCGCCAGGAGCGACGTGCTGATCCACAACTATCGGCCCGGCGTCGCCGATCGACTGGGCGTCGGTGCCGAGCAGGCGAGGAAACTCAATCCCCGGCTCGTCTACTGCCAGATCAGCGGGTTCGGCGAGTCAGGGCCGTATGCGAAGCGGCCGAGCTACAACCAGGTCGTCCAGTCCATCAGCGGCCTGGACAGTCTCATCGTCGACGAGGCCCTCCCCGCGCCGGTGGGCCCGAACTTCGGCGACACGATGACCGGCATCTACGCTTCGCACGCGCTTCTCGCCGCGCTCCTGAGGCGCGAGCGAACCGGCGAGGGCGCCGTCGTGGAGGTGACGATGCTCGGCTCGATGCTCTCCTTCCTCGGCGCCGACGTGCAGGACTACCTGGTGAGCGGGATCGCCCCCCGGTCAGGGTCACGACCGGCCTTCTCCCAGTCCTATATGGCCGAGGCGGGGGACGGACTGCCGTTGACCGTCCATCTGTCCTCGCCGGAGAAGTTCTGGAGGGGACTGCTCGCGGCGATCGAGCGTCCCGAGCTGGCCGACGACCCGCGCTTTCGCACCTGGGCCGACCGCAAGGAGCACTACGCGGAGTTGCGGGACGAACTACAGGCGGCCTTCGTCCGGCATCCCCGGGCGGAGTGGCTGCACCGCCTGGAGCAGCACGACGTACCGTCCGCGCCGGTGAACGACATCGCCGAAGTGCTGGCCGACCCGCAGGTGGCCCATCTCCAGGCGGTCGTGGAGCTGTCCGGCGACCGCGGAACGCGGACGGTCATCGCGTCGCCCTCGCGCATCGACGAGGTGTCCATGCTGGGCACGCCGGCGCCCCGTCTCGCCGAGCACGACGAGGCGATCCGGGCGGAACTGGGCCTCGACGCGGCGGGACCACCCAAATCGTCATGAGCGCGTCCCTCGGATGCCACCCGCTCGCACGCTCTCCGTGCCCCGCTTCGGACTGTCACGGCCATCCGCCGCAGGTGGCCGGCCGATAGAGCCGGTCGCGCCACCGGAACCGGGCGCGGCACCACTGGCTCAACGGCGTCTCCGCACAGTTCGTGAACCTGACACAGGTCGGGGCACGACAAAGAAGAAACGGACCAGGATAAGCATGGCGAAGCTCCATCGCTACGTGATCGGCCAGGACCCGGACGGTGTGTCCAAGGTCGTCGACACTCAGATCTCCAACGCTCAGCATCGCGAGGGCTACTACTGGCGGTCCACACTCTGGATCACGCAGTCATATCCGCCCAGCACCGACGCGGATGACCTGTCTGCCGAGGTCACGGCACGTGAGCCCGGACCGTCCGGGGTGATATTCCGCGCGCTCGAAATCGCGCCGGATGACCCCGACCCGGCCCGTCACCGGTCGGTCATGGCGGAGATCCACAACGCCTTCGACCAGTCCCATATGCCGAGCGAGGCCGATCTCAAGCTTCATCCGGGTATGCACCGCACCGCGACAGTCGATTTCGTGACCTGTGTGTCAGGATCGGTGTTCCTCGTGACCGACACCGATGAGGTGCTGATGACTCCGGGGGACACCGCCATCATCCGCGGCAACAATCACGCCTGGAGCAACCGGTCCGACACACCGTGCATGCTCACGGTCGTACTCGTGAACGCGGCGGACCACTGAGCGCGAGCACCTCCGAGAAGTGGTGGCCAGCAGCGAACCATGCCGTCGCCGTTGACGGCAGGAAACCGGAAACCCACGATGACCACAATCACTGAGCGACCCGTCGACCATGCGCTCGCCATTCTCCGCAAGCGTGCCGAGGTCGGCCTGAATCCCTTCTTCTCCGTCTCCGCGGCGGAGGAGAGCGTGGCGGCCATCGATCAGCTCCGCTCACCCGCCTCCGACGAATGGGCCGGGGCATTTCTCCACCTGGCGTCGGACTGGGCGACGCGGGCGCGGGAGGCCGGCCCCGGTTCCGAGGGCGCGGCATCGGCGTGGATGATGGCCTATGACTACGCTCACATCGCCCGCTACCCCTGCATCGACACCGCACTCAAAGGTGACGCATACGATCGCAGCGTCGAGTACTTTCGGCGGGCACATGCCGACAGAGATGACATCGAGTTCGTGGCAGTCACCTCGGCACTCGGTCCGCTCCCCTGTGTGCTGGCGCTCCCCGAAGGTGCCGGCCCGTTCCCCCTCCTGGTCGCTGTCGGCGGCCTCGATGTGTGGAAGGAGGAGCTGGTCACCGTCGTCGTGGGTCCCTACATCGCAGCGGGGTTCGCGGTGCTGGCTGTCGACGCGCCGGGAACAGGGCAGTCTCCCGTCCGGATGACGCCGGCCGCCGACGCCATGTGGGACGCGATCCTCGACTGGGCCGGCACCCGGCCGGACCTCACCGGCTTCCGGTCGATCCTCGGTACGAGCCTGGGCGGCTACTGGGCCGCCCGGGCCGGCCACACCCACGCGCAGCGTTTCCACGCGGCGATCAACCACGGCGGCCCGGCGCACTACAGCTTCCAGGCCGAGTGGCTTGACCGCTGGGTGGACCGCGGAGAGTATCCATGTGCGTTCACCCGTGCCCTGGCGACCGTCATGGGCAGCGCGGACGAGCACGAGTTCACGGCGTCACTCCCGGCACTCTCGCTCCTGGACACCAAAATCATCGACAGCCCGAGCGCGCCGATGATCCTGGTCAATGGCGTCCACGACCGCACGATCTCACCCGAGGACATGTATCTCCTGGCGCGCCACGGGCGCCCGAAGTCCATCCGGCTCTACGAAGCGGGCCATATGGGCTTCACCCCGACGACCGTCCCGACCATCGTCGATTGGCTCGTCGATGTGAATTGCCGAAACCGGCATGCGGCCGACGTCAGCAGCTAGACAGCACCACCAGTTCCTGAACGACTGTGTACAAGGAGGTACCCGGTGCGTTGCAACCCACGTTCACTCCCCGCGCTCGGCGCGGCCCTCGTGACTCTCACGCTGATCTCGGCGTGCGGCGGCACGGACAGCTCATCTTCTGGGACGCCCGAATCCAGCGGGCTCCGCGAACTCCGGGTCGGAGTGTCGGCGACCGCGAACTCTCTGTCCGTGTACACGGCGGAGGAGGAAGGCATCTTCGCCGAACACAACATCAAAGTTGACTACGTGACGGTCACCAACGGTGCCGAGGCCATACCGATGCTGGTGAACGACCAGCTCGATGTGACCATCGGAGACGGGTTCGGCACCATTTCGGCAGCCACCAACGGACTGCCGCTCTCGGTCTTCGGAATCTCGACGATCCAGCCGAGTGACGTGACCCTCGATCCTGCGATCATCTTCACCAAGGACAAATCCGTCACGGTGGATGATCTGTCGGGGAAGAAGTTCGCGGTGAGTGCGCTCGACGGCTATCACGAGCTGTCAGCCAAATCCACGATCGACACCCTGGGTGGCGACTCCAGCAAGGTCGAGTACGTGGAACTCGCTCCCGCCTCGATGGCTGACGCCGTCGAGAGCGGCGATGTGGCGGGCGCGTTGATCACGGAGCCCTACTCGACCGCGGCCGAGCAGCGCGGACTGTACCCGCTGGCACCTCAGGCAGTCGGAACGCAGGGGGTGTCCGGAACCCTGTGGGTGGCTACGAAGGACTCCACGACCAACAATGCTGATGTCCTCGCGGATTTCGCGGCCTCGGTCGAGGAAGCGGGGCATCTGGTGAACAAGGACCGGGATCTCGCCCGGACTGTCGCCGCGACCTATATGACCGTGGAACCGGAGGTGATCAATGTCATGCGATTCCCCACCTTCACGGACAGCCTGACCGACTTCTCCAGCCTCAATGTGCTCGTGGATCTTGCACTCAAGTACAAGATGCTCGACAAGGAGCCGGACATCGACTCGCTCACCGTCGATCTGACGGGATGAACCGGTGAGTTCTCTAGTGGTGAACGGCGCCGTGCGCCGTGTCGGAGAACTCCGCTCGGCCGGGGTTCTGCGACGGCTCCTCGCCGTCGCGGCACTCCTGGCCGTCTGGGCCCTGGCCAGCACCGCGATCACGGGCATCGTGTCACCCTGGCGGACCACCCTGGCGCTCGTGACCCTGGTGAAGGGCACGGTGCTGTGGAGCGCTGTCGCACAGACTCTGCTGAGCACGAGCCTGGGACTCGCCATCGCGGTCGCGATCGCGGTTCCCTTGGGAATGCTGGTGGGAGTCAGCAGCTTCGCCCATGCGAGCAGCCGCTTCCTGCTCGACTTCGTGAGTGCCATCCCCGCGGTCTGCTTCCTGCCCCTCGGCCTTCTCATGTTCGGGCCGACACTCCCCATGAAGCTCTTGCTGATCAGTTACGGTGCTTGCTGGCCGTTGCTGAACCGGACCACCGATGCGATCCGTGAGGTGGACCCGCTCCAGCACGACGTGCTGGACGCGTTCGGGATCGGCAGGCGGTTCCGCTGGCTGAAGGTCTATCTGCCGGCGAGCCTTCCCGGGATCCTCGTCGGCGTCCGTGTCGCCCTCACCCTCGCGCTCCTGCTGTCCATCGCCTCGGAGTACGTAGGCGGGGCGGCGGGGCTCGGCGGTGAGCTGATCACGGCGCAGCAGGCCGGCCGCGGGGACGACGTACAGGCTCTGGCGATCGCCACCGCGTTCCTCGGAGTTGCTCTGAACCTGGCGATGCGCACCGTCGAACGTGCGCTGATCAGTTGGCATCCGTCCGTGAGGAGGCGATCCACATGACGCCGATCCTGCGCAAGATCGTCATCTCTCTCTGGCTGCCCGTCGGTCTGCTGGTGCTCTGGTGGCTGCTCTCGGCGAACAGTACGAGTCTCTACTTCCCGTCGCTCGCCAACATCATGTCGACCGTCCGTGAACTGTGGATCTTCGACAACACGGTGACCGACCTGCTGCCGAGTCTGCGCAACATGCTGATCGGGTATGTGATCGCGGTCGTGGCGGGTGTGCTGGCAGGGCTGCTCATCGGCAGCCTCCGCCGCCTGTGCGATGCGCTCGACCCCATCCTCGAGTTCGCGCGGGCCATGCCGGCAGTTGCCGTCCTGCCTGTGGCGATCCTTCTGCTGGGGCTCGACGAGAGCATGCGGATCACCGTGATCGCGTTCGGAGCCGTATGGCCCGTCCTGATCAATACGGTCGCCGCGGTCCAGGGTATCGACCCCAGTGTTCGCGATCTCGAGGAGGCTTTCCGGCTGTCACAGGTCAGCCGGTTCTTCCGGGTTCGTCTGGGTGTGGCACTCCCGCAGATCATCGCCGGGGCCAGGACCGCGCTCTACATCTCGATCGCGCTCATCGTCGTCAGCGAGATGCAGGGTTCCGCTCATGGGATCGGGCACTTTGTCCTTAGCTCACAGCGGAGCTGGGCCGTGGTCGACATGTGGAGCGGGATGGTGGTGCTCGGGGTGACGGGCTACGTCCTGAGCGTGCTCTTCCGCTCGGCGGAACGGTTCCTGCTCCGCAACTATCCGCCGACCAAGTCCCGGAGGGAGCCGGTATGAGTCACGACGCCGCCACCCCTTTTCTGAAGAAGGCCCGAGGAGCCCGCCCCATGACCGTCGACGAGCGTCCGACGGACGCCCCCGCATCTCACCTGGTCGAGGTCCGCTCCGTGGGCCACGAGTACGCCGTCAAGAAGAACCGGCGACGCGTCCTCGGTGAGGTCTCCTTCACCGTCGGCCCGAGCGAGTTCGTGTGCATCGTCGGGCCGTCCGGGGTGGGGAAGACCACGATCCTCCGGTGTATCGCGGGCCTTCAGATCGCCACGTACGGCGAGGTGCTCATCAAGGGCGAGAAGCTGACGGGTCCCAGCCGGGACATCGGTCTGGTGTTCCAGGACTACAGCCGTTCACTCATGCCCTGGATGACGGTCGAGGACAACGTCGCTCTCCCGCTGCTCGGCCGGATGTCCAGCAGTGAGCGGCGTGCCCGTGTGCAGAGCGCGATCGCCGAGGTGAACCTCGACGGTCACTGCCGGAGCAGGCCATGGCAGCTCTCCGGGGGCATGCAGCAGCGGGTCGCCATCGCCCGTGCTCTCGCCTTCGGTCCCCCGGTGCTGCTGATGGACGAACCCTTCGCGTCGGTCGACGCCCAGACCCGCGGCGAACTCGAAGACCTGACACTGAGGGTGCGCGAAGAAAGCGGTCAGGCAATCATCCTGATCACCCACGACATCGATGAGGCGATCTATCTGGCCGACACGATCGTGGTCCTCGGCGGCTCCCCCGCCTCGGTGGTCGATACGCTACGAGTCCCCTTCGGGCCCGTGCGCGATCGACTCCAGACCCGGGCGCTACCGGAGTTCGCGGAGCTACGCTCCAGGGTCCACACGCTGATCCACGACGCCTCCAAAGCCATGTACGGCCACTCGGGAGAGGCAGCCATGTGACGGCCCCGGCCCGGGTCAACCGGACCTCACGCCGTCGCGGTGGTCCTGGGCATACGGTCGGCCGCCATCGGCCGGCTGTTCCAGGAGGGCAGCACCACCACCTTTGTCACGGGCACCGTCACCTCGCCCTCGTGGCCGTGTTGCTGAAGGAAACGTTCGGTGGCGGTCACCGCCTCTTGAATTCCACCGGTCCCACGTTCATCTCGATGGTGCCGTCCGGGTGGAGGACCAGGGGGCGTTCCGTCTTACGGGCGCTGTACGCCTCGATGTGGTTCGACGCCCTGGCTCCCGACGAGGTCGCCGCGTACGGCCCGGCGTCCATCGACACCGGCAAGTGGCAGCGGTACGAGGTCGGGGGCCTCGCCGACCAGCTGTTCACGGTGGTCGACCTGCTGTCGCGGGGGCGTGACGCGGGCTGGACCTGGGAGTCGTCACTCACCGGGCCCGTCGCAGCGGAATGCGACGGGCCCGGCCTCTTGTGCCCGCACCCGAGGTGGCCCCACGATGGGCGCCCGCCGTCCCACCGGATTTCTTCCGATCCGGCTCCTCCCGGGGGCGGTGCCCCTCTGCTCGTGCCCGGATGATGTGCGCGTCAGGGCCTGGCAGAACTGCTGGGCGGCGCGACCGGCCAGGGACGGGTCAGTGTGCCGAGGGCGTCAGCGGACGTCGACGTAGTCGGCCGGGCTGGTGGCGACGCCGGTCGTGGCGTCGCCGGAGTACACCCAGCGGTAGGAGCCGTCGACCGAGGCGGTGACCGTGGCTTTCAGACCCCCGGTGCTGCTGGCGGTGACCTTCTTGACCGTCTTGAAGGCGTCGGCACCCTTGGCCCGGAACTGGAGGCTGACCGTACGGCCGCTGTAGGCGTCGTACTTCTTCGTGCTCCAGTTCGCCCGGGTCAGCTTGCCCGTGACAGTGATCGGCTTGCCCTTGGTGACCGGCTCCGGCGAGGCGTTGGCGGTCGCCTTGGCCGCACGCCTGAGCTGGGCCGTCGCGGACCGCGTCTCCAGTTCCCCGGTCTTGAGGCCGCCGTCGGCCTTCCACAGCTTCAGCGAGACGCCGACCTTCCAGGTCGTGGCGTCGCTGTTGGAGTCGACGTGCTCCTGGCTCGGGTGCGGGTCGATATAGAGGTTGCCCTCGCAGCTGGCCCGCTTGGAGTCGATCTCGTAGCAGGTGTAGCTGCCCGGCTGGATGAAGTTCGCTCCGGTGTCGGCCGCCGTCTTGATGCTGCCTCGGTACAGGAAGGGGTACGCGTCATAGCGGAAGGGGTTGCCGGTGCTGTACCCGGAAGGCAGCGCGAGGTTGAAACTGATGGGTGGTTCTATCTCCTGCGACGTGCCGACGACGATCGGCTTGCCGTTGTTGATGACGATGCCCGACACGGTGATACCGGTGTCCGCCGCCTGAGCCGTCGGCGCGTTCAGCACCGAGAGCCCCAGCGCCCCCACGAGCGTGGCCACCGCGACGGTTCGTCTGTCTGTCTTCATTCACAACCTCTTCGAGAAGACGCTATTTCCAGAGGCGGCAGCCTATCTGACGAGATGATCGCCTCCGGCGGTGTCCCGGTCGCCAGCAGGGCAGCACATGTCTCGCCGGCCATGGTCAGAGCCCTTCCGGCACTGTCGAGGCGCCTCGACGTTGCCCCGTCCTGTTGAACATCCCGGAACGCAGCCGACTCCGCCCGAACCACCCTGCCCGGAGGCACCCATGACGCAACCGAGCAAGCCCTCCACTTGTCCGGATCCGTGGGATGGAGGTCCGTTCATGCGGTGGGCAAGAGTCCGGGCCACCCAAACACTGGACTCAGTCAAGTCAGTGCATGGCCCATGGCTCTGGATTCCTCGCACCTGACGTGATCGCCGGGACGCTCATCGGTGTTTCACCGAGAGCGTCCAGAACGACGCTCCGGAAGCAGTGAGGTGATGCCAGTTGCCTGTCAGAGATCAGGCGGAACGATTGCGGGGGGCCTCCCTGCGTGTCACCGCGCAGCGAACTGCCGTGCTGAACGTACTGGAGCAGCACCCGCACTCCGACGCCGGATTCGTCGCCCGCACCGTACGAGAAGAGATCGGTGCGGCGTCGCACCAGGCCATCTACAACGTGCTGGCCGCGCTGGTCGAGGCCGGACTCGTGCGTAAGTTCCAGCCGTCCGGCTCGCCCGGGCTTTTCGAGCTGTGCGCCGGTGACAATCACCACCATGCCGTGTGCCGGGCCTGCGGTGCTGTCGCCGATGTCGACTGTGCCGTGGGGAGGCGGCCCTGTCTGACGCCGTCGGCGACCGATGGCTTCGTCGTCCTCGAAGCCGAAGTCGTCTTCTGGGGAACGTGTCTTTCGTGCACCGACTCCCCCGAACGGCCACGCGACTTGAACACGGCGCCCACAAACCCTTAGGAGATGAAATGGCTTTCGAAGAGAACACCCGCCCGTTGACCACCGCGGCGGGAGCACCCGTCACGGACAACCAGAACAGTATGAGCGCCGGTGCCCGGGGTCCGCTGCTCTTGCAGGATCTGTGGCTCATCGAGAAGCTCGCCCACTTCGACCGTGAGGTCATTCCCGAGCGTCGTATGCACGCCAAGGGATCCGGCGCTTTCGGTACGTTCCGGGTCACGCACGATATTTCTCACTACACCAAGGCCGCGATCTTCGGCAAGGTCGGCAATGAATGCGAGATGGTCGCCCGGTTCTCCACCGTCGCGGGCGAGCGCGGCGCCGCCGACGCGGAACGCGACATCCGGGGTTTCTCGGTGCGCTTCTACACCGAGGAAGGCAACTGGGACGTCGTCGGCAACAACACACCGGTGTTCTTCCACCGCGACCCGCTGAAGTTCCCGGACCTCAACCGCGCGGTCAAGCGGGACCCCCGCACCAACCTCCGCGATCCCGAGAACAACTGGGGATTCTGGACCGGCCTTCCCGAGTCCCTGCACCAGGTCACCATCGTCATGAGCGACCGGGGGATTCCCCGGTCCTACCGGCACATGCACGGATTCGGCTCGCACACCTTCAGCCTGATCAACGCCGCCGGTGAACGGAACTGGGTCAAGTTCCACTTCCGCACCCAGCAGGGCATCGAGAACCTCACGGACGAGGAAGCGGCGAACGTCATCGCCCACGACCGCGAATCGCACGGGCGGGACCTGTACGAGTCCATCGAGCGCGGCGAATTCCCGAAGTGGACCCTTTTCGTGCAGATCATGCCCGAGTCCGACGCGGGCACCTATCGATTCCACCCCTTCGACCTCACCAAGGTGTGGAGCAAGCAGGACTACCCGCTCATCGAGGTCGGTGAATTCGAACTCAACCGCAACCCGGACAACTACTTCGCCGATATCGAGCAGGCAGCCTTCACCCCGGCCAACCTCGTCCCCGGCATCTCCTTCAGCCCGGACAAAATGCTCCAGGGACGGCTGTTCTCCTACGGTGACGCCGCCCGCTACCGGGTCGGCGTCAACCACCACCAGATCCCGGTCAACCACCCGCGCGGCGCCAAACTCGTCAACACCTACCACCGCGACGGGGCCATGCGCGTCGACGGCAACCAGGGTGGTGTCCCCGGCGTCGAACCCAACAACTTCGGCCGGTGGGCGGAACAGCCGGGCTACGCCGACCCCGCCCAGGCCATCGGAGCGACGGCCGACCACTTCGACTTCCGCGAGGACGACGACGACTACTTCACACAGCCCGGCATCCTGTTCCGGTCCATGACCCCGGACGAACAGCAGGCACTCTTCGACAACACCGCCCGCGCGATCAAGGGCGCCCAGCACAGGACGGTCCTGAAGCACATCGACAACTGCGGCAACGCCGATCCCGCCTACGGCGAAGGCGTGCGCAAGGCCTGCGAGGCCCTCGGCGCGCTCTGAGCAGGCCGGCGCCGGGGCTGGGGTTGACGCGGCCGACCGACAGCGGGTCGGCCGCGTCAGCCCCCCCACTACTCACTTACTCACAGGCCCGCTCGCGGGGCATCGCGCGACCACACGCTGGCGCCACGACGTCGCCGCCGGTAAAGCTCGTCACAGCTGCCCGGCGTCGATGATCAGGGCTGTTATCGCCCGTGGTAGATTTTTGCGATGTTCGAAAGTGGGGACACGGCTCGCGGGTCCACGTCCAGCTCGATGCAGAGCATGCACAGGGCCATGCAGATGCTGGAGTACCTCGCCGAGAAACCGATGCGGGCGACGGAGCTGGCCGAGCGTACCTCCTCGAAGTGGGCGACAGCGCACCGCACCCTCGTCTACCTCCGTGAGCATGGATTCGTGCACCGGGACGAGGCGACCGGGCTGCATTACGTGGGCCGTCGGCTGTTCGCGATCGGGTCGTCCTATCTGAATGAGCACCCGCTGTTCCATACGGGTGAGCCGCTGATGCGGACCGCTGCCGATCGGGTGGGCGGTTTTGTGCAGATCGCCGAGCGGGAGGCGTATGCCTCCATCGCGATCGCGAGTGTCGAGCCACGGGATCCGGTTCCCAGCCTTTCGTATGCCAATACCTATCGCCCGTATCCACTGCATGTCGGCGCGCGTGGGCTGGTTCTGCTGGCCTTCGCGCCGGACGATTTCTGTGCCGCCTATGTAGCCCACTTCACGTCCGTCGAGGACGAGACGGCCATCACCGACGCGGCCGGGTTGCTGAGTGTCCTCGACGGGGCGCGCAGCTCAGGGGTGGTGACCACCGACCCGGACATCACCTCGGCGACGACAGCGACCGCCGCCCCGGTGCGCAACGCCGGGGGCGCTGTGGTGGGGTCGGCGTCCATCGTCACCGGACGCAAGGACGGGCACGACCCCGCGGAAATCCGAGAGGTCACGCTCGGGCTGGCCGCGTCGCTGTCCCAGTTGCTCGGGTGGCGGGGCAAGGTCGCGCCCCGGTAGGGATCAGGCGCCGCTGTCGCCGTGAGGTGCGTGCCACGCCCGGTGTGTCCGCGGCCTTCCGCGGGGCTCTTGGTCGTGCTGGTCAGTGAGTGGCCCGCGCGGGCGGCGGCCAGGGGGCACCGGCCGCCACCTGTGCGTGATGGCGGATCAGTGCGCGTGGCGCGTCCACGGCCACGGCGGCGGTGGCATGTCCGTCCCGGGTGTACACCGCGACCAGACCGGACTCCCCTGGTGCGCCGGCGAGGATGTGGACGCTGTCCTCGGGGGCGGGTGCCCCGATCAGTTGCATCCGGGTGCCGAACTGATCGGTCCAGAAGGAAGGCAGCGCATCGAGCCGGGCCACCGGGGCGGACCGCCTGGTCACCGCCCCGGCGACGATGTTCTCGGCGACCACGGACGCCTGGAGCCCCACATGGTTCCAGTGTTCTGAGCGTACGGGGCAGCCGTGCCGGGGCGAGTGCCAGCGGGCAGCGTCCCCGAGGGCGAACACACCGGAGGCCGTGGTGCGGCCCGCGTCGTCGCAGAGCACCCCGTTGTCCAGGGCCACGCCCGATCCCTCCAGCCATCGGGTCTCCGGGACGCCGCCGAACCCGATGACCACCAGGTCCGCGTCCAGGACCCGGCCGTCGGCCAGCCGTACGCCACGGACCTGACCGTCCCCGACCAGACCGTCGACGCCGGTGCCGAGTTCGAACGTGGTGCCCCGGGCCTGGTGCAGCCGCCTGAAGTGGTCGCCGACGACGGGTCCCAGCACCCCGTGCATCGGCACCGGCTGGACGTCGACCACGGTCACCTCGCGGCCGAGTTCCCGTGCGGCGGCGGCGACCTCACAGCCGATGAAGCCCGCTCCCAGGACCACGACCTTCTCCGCGTCGGCCAGCGCGGCGCGCAGTGCGAGGCCGTCCTCCAGGCCGCGCAGGCAGTGGACACCCCGTAGGCCGGACGGGAATCGCGGCCGGCGGGCAGCGGAACCCGTGGCGATCACGACGACCTCCGCGACCAGGGACGATCCGTCGTCGACGGTGACGGTCGTGCCGTCCGCGCCCGTGCGCAGGGCGGTGGCCCGGCGGCCCGTGCGCAGGTCGAGCGTGAGAGCGGCGATCTCGTCCTCGGTCGCCAGGTACAGGGAATCGGGTTCGGCGCGGCCGGTCAGCAGGTCCTTGGACAGCTGGGTGCGGTCGTAGTGGGCGCGGGTCCGCTCCGCGCCGATCACCGTCAGCCTTCCGTCGTAGCCGAGCCGGCGCAGTTCCTGGGCGAGCGACATCCCGCCGAGGGAGGCGCCGACGATCGTCACCTGCTGGGGCGGGGCCATCAGCCGGTCACCTGAAGGGCGCGGGCCGGACAGGATCGTACGGCGCGTTCGGTGGTGGCGCGCAGTTCCTCCGCCGGTTCCTCGTCGAGTACGACGACCCGGTTCTCGTCCTCGTCCAGATCGAACACGGTCGGGGCTTCGAGCATGCAACTGCCGTAGCCACGGCACTTGGTGAGATGGGCGGTCACTTTCATGGCAGTACCTCTGGATCGTGAAATGCGCCGGGATGCCGGCTGTTACGGGAGGAGACGCGGCCTCGTCACGCGAGGAGATAGCCGCCGTCGATCGGCAGGACGGTGCCGGTGATGTAGCGGGAGCGGTCACCGGCGAGGAAGACGATCCCGTCCGCGACCTCGTCGGCGGTGCCGGGCCGCCCCATCGGGACCGTGCCGCCGACGGGGGCCGGTTCCTCGGGGATCTCGCCCGGCCGGGCCGTCCCGGAGCGCAGGGCGCTCGCGCTGGTCCGGAAGAGCCGGGTCGGGATCCAGCCGGGGGCGACCGCGTTGACCCGGACACCCTGGGCGGCGGCCTCGGCGGCCACCTTCAGGGTCAGACCCACCACCGCGTGCTTGGAGGCGATGTACGCGGCGCCGCCGCCCCGGGGGACGAGGCCCGCCGACGAGGCCACGGTGATGATGCTGCCGTGGCCACGGGCGGCCAGGGCGGGGAGTGCGGCGCGCAGTGTGTTGGCCGTGCCCCTGACATTCACGCGGAGCACCAGTTCCCATACGTCGTCGGTGAGTTCGGTGAAGGGCTGGTTCTGGTCGAAGATGCCCGCCGCGTGCACGACGACGTCCAGCGGGCCCAGTTCGTGCTCGGTGGCGCGTACCGCGTCGGCGACGGCCGTCTCGTCCGTGACATCCACGTGGTACGCCGTGGCTCTCGCGCCGGTGGAGCGGATGCCGTCGGCGGTCTCGCGCGCTCCGGGACCGGACAGGTCACAGGCCGCCACGGCGTATCCGGCGCGGGCGAGGGCCCGGGCGGTCGCGGCGCCGATTCCGCTGGCGGCGCCGGTGACCAGGGCCACGCGCCGGGCGGCGCCGGGGGCGCTCATGACCCCGCCGGCTTCCTGACCCGCAGGAGGTCGACCTCGATGCCGATTCCGGCGGTGCGCGCGTGCTCGTACACCAGGCGGGCCGCGATGAGGTCTTGCAGTGCGGTGCCGACGGATTTGTAGACGGCGATGTCCGCTGGGTGCTCGCGGGGTGCCCCTTGGGGGGCAGTGAGTTCGGCGAGTGACCTCAGCTTGCCGCTCAGTGCTCCGGCTTCGTCGGCGGCGATCAGATCGCCGGACTCGCCGCGGGCCTGGGCGGGTGCGTCGCTGACGACCAGGTGGGCGCGGTCGATCACCTCGACGTCGAGTTCGCGCAGCTCCGGCATGGTGGAGCCGATCGACAGAACGGTCGCGCCGGGGCTGAGCCACTTCCCGCGCAGGGCCACTCGCCCGGTGCCCATGCCGGTGTTGGTCGCCACGACCACCACCGCGGCCGAGGCCGCCTGTTCGGCGGTGTCCACCGGGACCACGGGGATTCCCAGCCGCTCGGCCATGCGCCGGGCGAATCGCTCCCGGCGCTCGGTGTTCGGGCTGAAGACCGAGACGGCGGTGACGTCGAGGGCCGCGCAGGTGCCCGCGAGATTCGTCTCCGCCTCCAGTCCGGAGCCGATCAGTCCGACCTCGACCGGGCCGCGCGGACCGAGCAGGCCCGCCGCCACTCCGGTCGCCGCGCCGGTCCGCGCGGCGGTGAGATAGGCGCCGTCGAGCTGGGCCAGCAGCTCGCCCGAGCTCTCGTCGTACAGGCCGATCAGGTACTGGACGCCGCCCGCGCTCACCTGGTTGAAGACCTTGAAGCCCATGACGTGGGCGCCGCCGACGACGGCGGGCATGAGGCGGAAGAAGCCGGGCCGGGCGGCGAGGTTGACGCGGTCGGGCAGGTGGGCGCCGCCGTCAGCCTCGATGCGGTAGCCGTCGCGCAGGGCGTCGACGAGCTGGTCCATCCGCAGACAGGCGCGGACCTCGTCGTCCGTCAGGAGAAGCATGTTCGGGGTCTCTCTCAGTAGCGGTAGCGGTAGCGGTAGCGGTAGCGGTAGCCGTAGCGGTGAGGTGGCGTGGCCGGGTCATCGAGGGGTGGGGCCCGGCGCGGGCCCGAAGGGCTGGTCGAGGAACTGGGAGAACACATCGGGTGACTGCCAGCTGATGCTTTCGAGGGCGAGCGGGTCGAGCTGGAGGTGATGGCCCAGCCGCAGCGACCGGATCTCGACCCGGTGGCCGTTGCGGGTCCTGACCTTGCTGATGCGTACGGCGGTGAACTCGTTCACCACGGTGAACTCCGACTCGACGACGTGGTGCTCGTCGGTCGCGGGAGCGCTGGTGCGGGGGGCCTGCGGCGGCACTCAGATCACCATCCGCAGGTGCGGCAGTCTGACGACGCTCTCGTCCAGGACGGCGGTGCGGCTCACCAGCCCCCAGCCGTCCGGGCGGCGGCGCACCACGTCACGTCGTCCCGCGGGTGCGATGACGGCGGGTTGCGACTGATGGGTGACGCTGATCAGCACATTGCTGGTGACGATGAACTCGCCGACCCGTTCGCCGGGTTCAGCCACCACGTTGCTGACGAACCGCCGTATGCGGTGGAGCGGCACCTCGCCCCAGGCGAAGTCGATGTGCTCCGGTTCGAAGCGGCGGGCCCACAGGGATGCCAGTGACTCCCGTGACTCGTCGACCAGGTAGGCCCCGGGCACGTTCGGCGCGAGCGACGGATCGTCGCGGGTGACCGTGACGGGGACTCGGTAGACGAACCCGTCCTCCAGCAGTGGCAGCCACCGGGGGTATGCGTAGGTGTCCAGCAGTCGCGCCTCGACATCGTAGAAGTGGCTCAGCGCGCTCGATGTCTCAGGGTCGGGTGTCCCGCTGTGCCGGAGGTGTTCCGCCAGTGCGTTCATCGGGCCGACCTCCGCCCCGCCGCGGTGGGGACGAACGAGGTGTCGTTCATCAGCTCCGCCCAGCGCCGGTACAGCTCGCGCTGATTGGTCTCGGAGTGGTCGATGTCGTAGACGTCGCCCGGCCAGGGCTTCTCGGTGTCCTTCGGGGCCGAGAGTCCGCCCTCGTAGACGAAGTCCGCGGTCCGTGACACCGCGCCCCGGCTCATGTCCGCGACGCTGGTCCAGTTCTGGAGGTCGTCGGTGTCGAAGATGCCCGCCAGGCCGACCATGCGCAGGTTGGCCCGCAGGGAGTCGGTGCGCTGCTGGTCGTCGTACCACTTCGGTACGAGCGCCCAGAGCATCAGCTCGCAGTGCATGCTGTCGAGGGGGCGCCAGGCGCGGAACTGGACGTAGGACACGGCCGGGGTGTCGTCGCCGGAGGTGAGCGCGGCGGCGTCGATGAGCGACAGGTTGGGGAAGATGTTCCCGTGGAGCACGGACATCCGTGACATCAGGTCGATCTGGCCGGTGTCCAGGCTCTCCGCCATCTCCGGCCACTTCTCGGGCGGGTAGCCGAGGAAGACGGGCTCCGTCCCGGGCAGGTCGTAGTGCTGTACGCGGAAGGTGTGGCCGTTTCCTGCGACGACGCACCTCCCTCGCATACCGGCCATCGACACCCCTTCGAGCTGGGGGAACGCTTCGGTGTTGAGGTAGGTGCCCAGTTCGATCGGGCTCTGGTGGGTGGTCGCCAGGTGGTATCCGTCGCCGGCGAAGTTCTCCGATCCGAGTTTCCAGTTGGTCCGGACGCGGGCGCGGGCCGGGGGGCCGGCCGCGACCAGGTCACCGGCCTTGTCGAGGACCCCGCGCAGGTACCAGGCGGCGGGGCCCAGTTCCTCGGCCAGGGGTGGGGCGTCCGGGTTCCAGCTGGCGAACACCAGGCCGTGGAAGGTGTCCACATGGGGGACGCGCACCAGGCCGAACGCGGACTTGTCGAAGGAGGCGTCGAAGACCTGTTTGCGTTCCGGGACGCCTTTGAGGTCGCCGGAGTTGGAGAACGTCCAGCCGTGGTAACTGCACCTGAAGTGTGAGGAGTTGCCGAGGTCGGCCCGGCACAGCTGGGTGCCCCGGTGGGTGCACGAGTTGAGGAACGCCCGGATGTCCCCGCTCTCGTCGCGGGTCACGATGACGTCCTCACCGCCCAGGTTCCTGGTGACGTAGTCGCCGGGGCGGGCGATCTCGCTCTCGTGCGCCACGAAGAGCCAGCATCGCCGGAAGATTCGCTCCATCTCCAGCTGGAACTCGTCGTCGCCCCAGTACGACTGCCGGCTCACCCGGGTTTCGGTCGTTTCTGCCCTGATCATCCGCAGACTCCTGTCTCCGAGCAGGCAATATCCAGCGATATCCAGATAGTGGATACGCTATCCACTCAGTGGGTGCGGTGAAGCTACAACCGTGAATGCCGGGTGTCAATGCCCCCGGAAGTGCACAGAGAGGCCCCGATCCCTCCCGTCCATCGCCGTGGTCGACAGCAGACAGGGGCGAGCTGTTGACCGGCCGATCTCCGGTTGCTAGCCTCCGCCACTATCCACCGAGCGGTTACGTCATCCAGTATCTGGATATCGAGACATCCGGACCGCTTCAGGCGCGTCGAGCCCCGTCTCCGTCGCGTCCAGCGTCCAGGTCCGTGCCGGTCCGTCGTGATCCGCGTCAGTCCCGTCGAACGGAGATCCGTCCATGAGCTACTCACGTCTGGAAGCCCGCGCATGGGCCAGGGAGAACATGAAGGGCATCTGCGGATGCCTGCTGCCGACGTTCACCAGCGATCTGAGCAAGGTCAACGAGCGTGCCGTCCGGCATGACATCGGCCTGGAGAAGCAGCTGGGGATGTCCTCCGCGCTCATCGTCTCGGAGTGCGGCACCACCTTCGAGGAACTGCTCCGTATCACCGAGGTCGCGGTCGACGAGGCCGGGGACGACCTCCAGATCGTCGTCCACGCCGCGCTGCCGACCCTCCAGGACAACATCCGTCTGGTCCAGGAGTCGGAGAAGCGCGGTGCGACGTACGTCCTGCTGTCCTACCCGCTCACCTTCTACCCGCGGACCGAGCAGGAGGTCTTCGACTACACCAAGGCCGTCGCCGACAGCACCAACCTCGGCGTCATCGTCTTCGCCATGCACCTGTGGAACTTCCGGCGGCTGCACCCGAGCCATTTCTCACCCCGGCTGATCGGCCGGATGATCGACGAGATCCCCAATGTCGTCGCGGTGAAGAGCGAGGTCGGCGGCCCGGGGGTCGGCGGTATCGCCGAGATCTTCCACAAGTACCGGGACCAGGTCATCGTCATGGACCCGATCGAGTCCAACTCCCCGGCATGGCACTCGATGTACGGGATGCAGTGGATGGGGACCTCGAACTACGAGGCGTACGGCCCCTGGGTCGCGCGCTACTTCGATCTCATGCGCGAGGGCCGCTTCGACGACGCGATGGAGATCTACTGGCGGATCCACCCGGTGCGCGAGGCCGACTCCGCCGTCGTCGGACAGGCCGTGGCGGGCACCGCGATGGTCCACCGCTATCTGTGGAAGTACCAGGGGTGGCTCAACGGGTTCAACGGCGGTCCCCTGCGCGCGCCGCTGTCCCGCATCAACGACGGCCAGATGGCGCAGCTCCGCGCCGCTGCCGTGGCCGGCGGGCTCGATGTCACCGACTCCCCGGACCACGAGTTCTTCACCGGCCGCAACCCGGCCTGATGCCGCTCCCCCGCCCAAAGAGCGAAGGATCTTCGATGACGATGTCCACCGAACCACTGTTCCCCGATCTCATCATCGGCGCGGCACCGCCCAATCGCCCGCGTGACCCGATCGAGGTCCGCGACCCGTCCTCCGGGAAGCCGCTCGGCGCCGTGCCGGACGCCGGCGTCGAGGACGGCCTGGCAGCCGTCGACGCGGCGGCCGGGGCGTTTGCTTCCTGGCGGGCGACCAGCCCCCGGCACCGGGCCGAGATCCTGCGGCGCTGCTGGGAGCTGATGACCGAGCGCGCGGACGACATCGCCCGGCTGATCTCGGCGGAGAACGGCAAGACCCTCGCCGACGCCCGGGGCGAGGTCGCCTACGCCGCGGAGTTCTTCCGGTGGTACTCCGAGGAGGCGGTACGGGCGGCGGGCCACCTCGGTGTCTCGCCCGGCGGCACCCATCGGATCATGGTGACCTACGAGCCCATCGGCGTCGCCGTGCTGATCACCCCGTGGAACTTCCCCGCCGCCATGGCCACCCGGAAGCTCGCGCCGGCGCTGGCCGCCGGATGCCCGGTCGTGCTCAAGCCGGCCGCCGAGACCCCGCTCACCGCCTATCTGATCGCCCGGCTGTGCGCGGAGGCGGGTGTGCCCGACGGTGTGATCAACGTCGTCACCACCAGCCGGTCCGGCGAGGTGGTGCGCGCGATGCTGCACGACCCGCGGGTGCGGGCCCTGTCGTTCACCGGCTCCACCGAGGTGGGACGCGTGCTGCTGCGCGAAGCCGCCGACACGGTGCTCAAGTCCAGCATGGAACTGGGCGGGAACGCGCCCTTCATCGTGCTCGACGACGCCGACGTGGACGAGGTGATCGAGGGTCTGATGATCGCGAAGATGCGCAATGGCGGGCAGGCGTGCACCGCCGCCAACCGGGTCTATGTCCACCGCTCCCTCATCGGGACGGTCTCCCGTCGGCTGGCCGACCGGTTCGCCGCGCTGGCCGTCGGTCCGGGAACCGACCCCGCGAGCGAATGCGGGCCGCTGATCAACAGCCGTGCCGTCGACAAGGTCGCCGACCTGGTGGAGTCCGCGGTGGCCGCGGGGGCACGGATCCTCACGGGCGGCGAACGGCCGCGGCGGGAAGGGGCGTTCTACGCGCCCACCGTCCTCGTGGACGTCCCGCCCGAGGCGGACATCGTCCGTGCGGAGATCTTCGGCCCCGTCGCGGCTCTCATCGCCTTCGACACCGACGACGAGGTCGTCCGGGCCGCCAATGACACCCCTCTGGGGCTCGCGGCGTACGTCTACACCGCTGATCTGCGCCGAGGGCTGCGGATGGCGGGCGAACTGGAGGCCGGGATGGTCGCCGTCAACCGCGGTCTGCTCTCGGATCCCGCGGCGCCGTTCGGCGGGGTCAAGGAGAGCGGTCTCGGCCGCGAGGGCGGTTTTGAAGGAATGCTCGAATTCATGGAGTCGAAGTACATCGCCACTGACTGGTGAGCGTGGTCACCGCCCCCACCCGGGGGCGACGACGGCCGAGCCCTCGGCCAGAAAGCGAGAGTCATATGTCCCTGTCCACCCCGTCCACCCCTGTCCACGCCTCGCCCCTCAGCCCTCATCCGATCACGAGCGTGCGGTCCGTCGCGATCGCCGTGGCGGATCTGCCCGTGGCGCGGGGCTTCTACCGGGATCTCTGGCAGCTGGACCTGGTCGAGGAGGACCGGGGCCGGAGCTACTTCGGGTCCGGGTGTCCCAGCAACTACATTGTCAAACTGCGCGGCAACGACGTCGCCGGGATCGAGCTGACCACGTTCGACGTACGCGACCGGGCCGGGGTGGACGTGCTGTTCGAGCGCGTCGCCCGGAGCGGCGCCAAGATCATCCGTGAGCCCGGCGAGCGGCCCGAGCTGGGCGGCGGCTACGCGTGCGCCTTCTTCGACTGCGACGGCCGCGCCCTGGAACTGGCGACCGAGGTCGAGCAGCGCTCCCACCGGCCGGTCGAACGCGGCGAGTCCAGGCCGAAGTTCATCAGCCACGTGGTGTTCAACACCCCTGATGTGAACCGGACGGTCGCGTGGTACGGCGCCGTGCTGGGCTTCAAGATCTCCGACTGGCTCCAGGACTTCTTCTGCTTCCTGCGCACCGGGAGCTGGCACCACATCGTGGCGTTCGCGAGGTCGAAGCACACGAGCCTGAACCATGTGTCCTTCGAACTCAACGGCCTCGACGAGTTCATGCGCGGAACGGGCCGGATCATGCGCGCGGGCGTCCAGCCGCTGTGGGGTCCCGGGCGGCACGGCGCCGGGGACAACACGTACTCGTACTTCCAGGAGCCGTCGAGCGGCTTCGTCATGGAGTACACGACCGAACTGATCCGCATCGACGAGGAGCACGGCTGGACACCCAAGGTCTGGGGCACCACGCCCGAGGAACAGGACCAGTGGGGAACGGCCAACGCCTTCGACGAACTGGTGCTCGCGAAGATGACACCGGCCAACGACCCCGTCCTGTGGACACCGCCGCGCATCTGAGGAACGGCGACGGCTGGAGACTGCTCGCCGAGGGGACGTGTCGACATCGGCGCCGCGGGTGACGGCGGGCCGCGTAGGGCCACGCGCGTGCCGCAGGGCTTCCAGGTGATCGCCATCCCCTGAAGAACGCGGGCGGCACGGCGTGGCACTGGGCCGGCACCGTCTTCTGATCGGCCCGTGCTCGGTTCGGCGGCCGCCGTCCCCCGACCCGCCGGAACGGGCTTACGGCGCCGCCACCCCGTACCGCGGCGCCGGCGCGGCAACCACCCCCACGCGCGATGAAATCGCCCTCCCCCACCGGTTGACGGTCGGTCCCCCCCACTTGCCCCGCTCACGGGGCGCACCTACTCGAAGGGATCTCCCGCCATGTCCGAAGACATCTACGCCGCCCGATGGCGCATGCTGGCTCTCCTGGTGGCCGGCTACATGGGTCTGACGCTCAACTGGTTCAACATCGCCTCGGCATTCACCCCGGTCGGCGAGGAACTGGGCGCGTCCTTCAGCCAGTTGGCCTTCCTGATCGCCCTGTTCCTGATCGGGTACGGCGTCGTCCACATTCCCGCCGGGCTGCTCGCGACCCGGCTCGGCCTCAAACGCACCCTCGTCCTGGGCATCACGCTGGAGAGCGTCGGCGGCATACTCTCCGGAATCGCCGTCGAGTACACCGACCTCGCCGTCTACCGCGTCCTGGCGGGAATCGGCGGATCGATCTTCCTCTCGGTGTCGGTGAGCGCGGTCAGCGTCTGGTTCCGCAACCACGAGATCAACTTCGCGCTGGGCGTCACCGGAGGCGCCGCGTTCAGTGTCGGAGCCGCGCTGGGCCTGTACGGGTGCGTCGCGCTCACCGATGCCCTCGGCTGGCGGACGATGCTGATCGTCTGCGGAGTCCTCAACCTCTTCGTGGCCGCTGCCGTCGCCGCGTGGTTCGCCACCCCACCCGACGTGGCAGGACTCGCCGGTGCCGAGATCACCAGAGAGGGTCTCGCCAAGGCGTTGTGGGACCGGCAGCTGTGGATCTACGGGGCGGCCATGGTCGGGGTGTACGGCGCCTATATGACCGCGTCGCAACTGATCGGTGAGTACGCGATCGACGAACTCGGCTTCACCAGCGGCCAAGGGGGGCTGCTCGGCGCGGTGCTCGCCCTGGCGGGAATCCCGGGCAGTCTGCTCGGCGGATATGTGGCGGACCGGCTGAGGAACTACCGGTTGATCATGGTGGTGCCGTTCCTCGCCATGAGTGCCGCCCTCTTCCTGGTCCCGGTCCGGTCGGCTCCCCTGCTGTGGTTCCTCTCGGCCCTGATCGGCTTCATCTTCCTCTTCAGCTTCCCCGCGTGGCTGTGTGTCCCCGCGGAGATCTCACGCGTCGACGCCGAGCACATCGGGACCGCGATCGGACTCATGCTCACCTTCGCCGCGATCGGCGGCTTCGCCCTCCCCATCGCCTTCGGAAAGATCGTCCCCACAGCGGGCTACGGCGCCGGGTGGGCCACACTCGGCGCCCTCTCCGCGCTGACGGCCCTGATAGGACTCCTCGGCCGACCGCGTCCGGCGCCCGCCGCCATCGGCTCTTCCCCGGCCCTGCGACCGAACCGGCCGGCCGACTCCGTTCCCGGCGCGGGACCAGAGACAGCGAATGGTCGAGCGAAGTAGCTGATCATAGTGCCGGTGGACACGGACCGTTCATGTCTCTCAGCCCTACCGCGAACCCACCTCTGTGTGAGCACGAGTTGCGTGGCGTGGTGAGTTCCGTTCTCACCGTGCCGGGACGGTCTCCGGTCCTTCGGTGCGGGCGGCGTGGGCGTAGCGGGCGGCGAGGTTTCCGAATGCGGTGGCCAGGTGGGGCGGGCCGATGACCTCGATGTCGGTGTCGAAGCGGCCGATGGCGGCGGCGAGTCCGGTCCATGACCAGGAGCCGAGAGTGAGCCGGCAGTGGTGGGGGCCGAGCTCCTCCACGATCGCGTCCTCGGCGAAGGGAGCTACGTCGGCGGCCGGGAGGTGAAGGATGACTTCGCCTTGGCAGGGCCAGTCGGGGGTGGTGCCGTCGTTGCCGCGGAATCGGCTGGTGATGAAGGTGGAGACGGTGCCGCCGGGGAGGTCGCGCGGGGCGAAGCGGGGGCCGGTGGGTGTGCGGGGCTTGATGCGGTCGACGCGGAAGGTGCGCCAGTCCTCGCGGTGGAGGTCCCAGGCCACCAGATACCAGCGCTGACGCCAGGTGACCAGGTGGTGGGGTTGCACGCGGCGGGCGTCATCGGCCGGGGTGCTTGAGGTGGGGGTGGCGGAGGTGGGGGTGCTTGAGGTGGCGATGCGTGAGCTGGGGGTGTAGTCGAAGCGCAGTTCCTCGCGGGTGTGGATGGCGCGGCTCAGGTCCATCAGGACCTGGGCGTCGGCCCGGGGGGTGTCGCCGGACGCCGCGGGTGGTTGGACCGCGGTGATGTGCAGCAGGTCGATGCGGTGGCGCAGGCGCGGTGGCATGACCTGGCTGAGGGTGGCCAGCGCGCGGGACGCGTCTTCGGCGACGGTGGTGCCGGCGGCCGCGGTCCGCAGCGCGACGGCCAGGGCGACGGCCTGCTCGTCGTCGAACAGCATGGGCGGCAGGTGGGTGCCGGCCTCCAGGCGGTAGCCGCCGGCCGGTCCTTTGACGGTCCTGATCGGGTAGTCGAGTTCGCGCAGACGGTCGATGTCACGGCGCACGGTGCGCGAGGTGATGCCGAGTCGCTCGGCGAGATCATCGCCGGACCAGTCGCGGGGCGTCTGGAGGAGCGAGAGCAGCGCGAGCAGCCGGGCGGACGTTTTCTGCATGACACCCACACTTCCTGGAGTACCGGACACATCCTGTCCTCTACCTCTGCCATCGTGGCATACGAGCCGTTCGGGAGGCATGCCCCCGGGTCACGGCAGCCGCCGCCCGGCATCGGCACCCGACGGCGCACAGCTGTCACATCGAGGCAAGGAGCAGGTCATGTCCGTCACGACCACCACTCACCTGAACTTCCGGGGTACCGCGCGCGAGGCGCTGGACTTCTACGGGTCCGTCTTCGGCGGACGCACGGTCGCGGTCACCTACAAGGACGCGGGCGCCGTACGGGACGAGAGTGAGGCGGACTGGGTGATGTGGGGCGAGGTGGCCGGCGACAGCGGCTTCCACGTCATGGCGTACGACGTGCCTTCGCAGCTGCCCTGGCACCAGGGCGAGAACGCGTTCTTCGTCTCCGTGCGCGGGGACGACGCCGAGGAGATCAGCGCCCTGTGGGGCAGGCTCGCCGAGGGTTCGACCGTGGTGAGCCCCCTGGAGCCCGCGCAGTGGGCGCCGCTGTACGGCATGCTGACCGACCGCTTCGGCGTCACCTGGGTCCTGGATGTCACCGCTCCGTACAACGGCTGAACCAGCCCCACGGCATTTCAGCGGTGAAAGTCGCGTCGAAGGGGGTATCACCTGGGCTACGGACAGGTGCGGGCCCGGCTTGGGGGTGCCATGGGGGACGCGGGACGCGCTCCGGCGGAGGGCGTCGGCCCGGAGATCATCGGTGTGGGCGCGCTGAACGTGGACTACATCGCCAGCGCCTCACGGCTGTCGGCGCGGATGGCCGAGCAGGTGTCGGAGTCGACGGCGCGGTTCGAATGGAACACCGAGGGGCCGATAGAGGCGGCCGTGGTCTCCAAGGCCATCGAACGGCTCGGGGCATCCTCGCTGGACGCGTCGCTCGGCGGGTCCGCGTGGCTGACCGTGTTCACGCTCGCGCAGATGCGTCTCGGACTGACCCTCGGCTACGTCGGCGTCGCCGGGCGCATAGAGACGCCGGGACTGTCCTTCGTACGCCAGATGGACCTGCTCGGTATCGACCGGCGCTGGGTGGCCCGCCGGTCGGGTCAGCTGTCCGGTGTCTGCCTCTCCTATCTGGACGACGTGGAGCGGGTGATGCTCACGCATCCGGGCGCGAACTACGCGATGGCCGATCATCTCCGGGCCAATGCCACCGCGATCGCCGAGTATCTGGCGCGGGCGCGGATCGTGCACGTCACCTCGTTCCTGGACGACCTGACGCCGCCGGTGCTGCTCGATGTCCTCACCCGGGCCCGTACGATCAATCCCGCTCTGCTGATCAGTTTCGACCCGGGGTTCGCCTGGGCCGAGGACCCCAGCGAGGCCGTCGAGGGCATCCTGGCACTGAGTGATCTGCTGTTCGTCAACCACAGGGAGTTCAAGGCGCTGGGCGCCTACGCGCTCGGGGAGTCCGACGAGGTGATCTCCCGGAGGCTGCTGGCCCGCTGTCTCCCGGCGTGCACGCTGTTCCTCACCAAGCGTTACGACCATGTGGAGGTCTTCCGGCGTGCGCCGTACGGTGTCGATGTTCAGCGATTCCGGTTACGCCGCCCGGTGCGTGCGGCGGCGACGGAGGACGCGACCGGGGCCGGGGACGTCTTCTCGGCGTCCGTCATCGCGGCGCACACCTCGACGCGTCTGAAGGTGGAACTCGGGTCGTTCCTCGGTCTGAGCCTGTCACGGCACCGGGCAGCGCAGCGGCACGTGCCTTCCGCGGGCTGGCCCGCCGTGGGCCGTGACGGGTTCCTCCAGTCGGTCGAGGCACCGAACAGTGCGCGGACGCGCCCGGGAGCGGTGCTCGTCGCGCATGACGGTGATTCCCGGTGGGAGGCGTTGCGTACGTTCCTGGCGGACGAGTGCGCCCTGACCGTCTACACCCTCCATCACGCCCAGGCCCAGGAGCCGGGGTACGAGCGGCTGCTGCGGGAGCGGCTGGGGCGCTGCGGTTTCGCGATCTGTGTGCTGTCGGCCTCGCAGGTGATGGCGGGCGGGGGGCGCCGGGCCGGGGAGGGCACTGTTCATCAGGTGGGAGTCTTTCAGGGCTACTACGGTTTCGGCCGGGTGGCCATCCTGGCGGAGGACGGATGCGAGGCGTTCTCCAACAACGCCGGCCTGATCCGGATGGATTTCCCGCCGGGCAGGATCAGCACCACCTTCATGGAGCTGGAACGAATGCTGGTCAGGGAAGGCATCCTGATCCGAGGAAGAGGTTCGCATGAGCGCTGATCAGGCCGCACGGCCGACCGGTTTCGCCCTGGACGTCGTCGGGATCGGCGCCCTCAACCTCGACTACATCACCCATGCCGACCAGCCGACCGGCCCCGACCGTACCCCGCTGACCAGCCGTATCACCCAACTCCTCGACGGGGATGGGCCCGTACCGGAGTGGGGTACGGAGACGGCGGTGGACGAGGCCACGGTCTACGCCGCCCTGGAAGCGGTCAACGCCTCCACCTTGCAGACTTCCCTGGGCGGTTCGGCGTACAACGCGATCAGCGTCCTCGCACAGCTCCAGCTCGGGCTGCGCCTGGGCTATGTGGGTGTGGCGGGGCGGGTGCCGGGGCCCGGACTCTCCGCGATCCGGCAACTTGAGGCCCTGGGCGTGGATCACCCCTTCGTGTTCCGCGACGACGACCATCTGTGCGGCATCTGCTTCTCGCTGACGGAGGACGGCGACCGCACCCTCCTCACCCATGCGGGCGCCAACAGCGCCATGGCCGGCCACCTGTCGAGTTCCTTCGAGGAGGTCGTCGCCTATCTGGCCACGGCCCGGGTCATCCATGTGACGTCTTTCCTCGACGAGTACACGCCGGGCAAGCTCCTCGATGTCCTGCGGGCGGTGAAACGGGTCAGCCCCGCCACCCTGATCAGTTTCGATCCGGGCCATGTGTGGAGCCTGGACCCCACCCAGGGCGTCCACGACCTCTGCGCGCTCAGCGACTACCTCCTGGTCAACCACCGTGAGTTCGACGAACTCGGCCTGCGTACGGAGACCGATACCGACGAGGACGTCGCCGGGCGGCTGCTCCGGACGTTCGACGGGGATCGCAGCGCCGTCATCGTCAAGCGGCGGGGCGGCATCCATTCCTGGCGCCGGGAGAACGGCAAGGCGGTGGAGGACTTCTACCCCCAGGTCGTCCTCGCCGACGAGCAGGTCGAGGACGCCACCGGTGCCGGCGATGTCTTCTCGGCGGGACTGCTGGCCGTGCTCACCGGCGACAGTCTCCAGGTCGAGCTCGGTTCCCTGCTCGGCATGGCCCTGGCCCGCCACAAGCTCCAGTACGTCGGCAGTCAGGGCCACGCCCAACTCGCCGGTGTGACGAAGGACTTCATCCGTTCCTACGACGCTGCCCGCCGCTCCGACGCCGTGCCGGGCGGAGTGTTCGTCGCCCATGGCCGCAGCCCCGCGTGGCTCGCGGTCAAGACGTTCGTGGAGCAGCGGTTCGGCCTGCCGGTGTACTCCTTCGAGTCGGACTCCTGGGGCAGCCGCCCGGTCACCGAGGCCCTCACCGACTACCTCCGGCGCTGTAGCTTCGCCATCTGTGTCCTCACGGCCGAGGACATGACCGGGGACGGCCAGCTCGTCGCACGCCAGAACGTGATCCACGAGATCGGCCTCTTCCAGGGCCACTACGGCTTCGACCATGTGCTCGTGCTCGCCGAGGAGGGCTGCGAATCCGTCCCGCCCGCCGCCGTGCCGTACACCACGACCTTTCCACGCCACGCCGTCGACCGGACGTTCTGGCACCTGGACCAGGCGCTTCAGAGGCAGGGGTTCACGCATGTGTGACCGCCGGCCGACGTTCGGTTGCTTCTCTCCCTCCGGTCGAGGCGTGTTGTGGCCGGGGCCCGTAGGTCTGGAAGAGCCGGTGCGGGTCGTTGACCGAGCTGAGGACGGCGGTCCCCAGTGGCGGAGCGGAGCGCCCTCGCGCACTCTGGTGGAATGAGTGGGCTGCGGCGTGTCGGCCGCCCCGGCACGCAGGGCCCCGGTGCGGTTTCTTCTGCTCCGTCCACGGGCGAGGTGTCTCATGGATCGCAGCGTTCCTTTCAACGAGCGACATCACCAGAACCCCTTGCGTCCGAATCCGACCATGCGCGGGAGCGGGCAGACGCTGAGCCGCGCGGCTCTGTCGGGGATGCGTGCCCGGCGGCGTTTGAAGGATGTGCCGGAGCGCAGGCGCAGGGAACTGACCGAGCGGAGCCTCGATCTGGGCCTGACCGCCGCGCCATCGATCAATGACCGTGACATCTCGCTGTTCTCCCGGGGTCCGGACCCCATGTTCGCGGGCATTCCCACGTTCTTGAAGTCGCCCTATGTCGAGAACGTACGCGACATCGGACGCTACGACGTCGCCGTCGTCGGTGCCCCGTTCGACATGGGCACCACCTACCGTTCCGGGGCGCGCTTCGGGCCCCAGGCCGTGCGGCGCATCTCCGCCCTGTACGACTCCTACAGTCCGGATCTGGGGATGGATCTGCTGGAGGAACTCACGGTCGGCGACGCGGGGGACATCTTCGTCATCCCCGCCAACATCGAGAAGACCTTCGACCAGGTCGAGCGCGGGATCTCGCACATCCTCGACACCGGCGCCTTCCCCGTGATCATCGGCGGTGACCACTGCATCGGTTACCCGGACGCCAAGGCGCTGGCGGGCCACATCGACGGCAGACTCGGCATCATCCACTTCGACCGGCACATCGACACCGCCGTGACGACCATGGACGAGCGGATGCACACCACCCACTGGTCGCACGCCACCGACCTGCCCAACGTGCCCCCTGCCAACCTCGTTCAGATCGGGATCGGCGGCTGGATCGGGAACCACTCCGGCGTGCAGGTGGCCGCGGAGCGCGACACGACCGTCATCTCCATGTTCGATGTCGAGGAACTCGGTATCGACCATGCCATGGAGATCGCCCTGGAGATCGCCTGGAAGGACGTCGACGCGGTCTACCTGTCCTTCGACATCGACGTCGTCGACCCGGGCTACGCCCCCGGCACAGGCACCCCGGAACCGGGTGGAATGACGCCCCGCGAGGCGCTCAAGGCGGTACGCATGGTGGCTCAGGAGGGGCTCATCGGAATGGACCTGGTGGAGATCTCTCCTCCCTACGACAGCGCCGACACCACATCCCAGCTCGGCGCGCGCGTCATCATGGACACCCTCGCCGCGCTGGTCGAGAACGGCCACCTCGGCACGCGCCTCAGCGCGGAGGACCGGGCCCGCGCGGAAGCCCAGCGAGACCGCGACGCCGGACTGTGACCCCCGCATGTGCGGTGTCCCGTCCGTTCACTGCGGAGGGTCGTGCCCATAGGGTGGGCCGATGGCATCGATCAAGCAGTTCCAGGTCACCTTCGACTGCGCGGAACCCGAGCGTCTCGCTCGTTTCTGGTGCGAGGTGCTGGGGTACGTCGTACCGCCGCCACCGGGCGGGTTCGCCACGTGGGACGACTTCACGCGCTCGCAGCCGCCTGAGCAGCGGGATTCATGGTTCGCCTGTAGTGATCCCTCAGGTGTCGGCCCACGGCTGTACTTCCAGCGCGTCCCCGAGGGGAAGGCGGCCAAGAACCGGGTGCATCTGGATGTGCGGGTCGGCACCGGACTCGTGGGTGAAGAGCGCCTCGCCGCGCTTGAGGCCGAGTGCGCGCGCCTGGTCCCGCTGGGCGCGGTGCACGTGCGGACGCTGTACGACGGCACCGATTCCTGCATCCCGATGCAGGACATCGAGGGCAACGAGTTCTGCATCGACTGAGGGCCGCGAACCTGTCTTCCCAGATGAGGGGGGACGGGCGCGATGGGCCGTTGCAGCAGGGCACGCGCGACTCGATACCTTCACCGTCCTTGCGGAAGCAATGGAGTGGGAGGCGGCAGCCGGCCTCGCTCATTCCGACCTGGTGGCGCGGCGTCCGATGGGCAGCCGGTGAGAGCCCGGACGGTCCGACCCGGACATGTTCCAACGCGCGCTCGACGCCGTGCTGCCCGCCGGCCCACAGGCGCGGAGCCCGGTGCCGCTATCCTCCGCGGCATGGTCGATTCACGTGTGGGCCTCGATGATGCTGGAGTTGCGATTGCGGCGGCCGGTGCCGGTGCGGAGGTGGTGCGCGCGCTGTGCGGTCAGCGGCTCGCCCGCGTCGACAAGGGCGCCGGGGACTTTGCGACCGCCGCCGATGTGGCGGCCGAGGAGGCGATCCTCGGCGTCATCCGTGCCGCCCGGCCCGAGGATGCCGTGCTCGGCGAGGAGGGCGGGCAGCAGGGTGTCGCCGGGGCCGCACATCAGTGGTTGGTGGATCCCCTGTGCGGCACGTTGAACTACGCTGCCGACACCATGCTGGTGGCCGTCAACGTGGCGCTGCGCGGCGGTGCGGCGGCGGTGGCCGATCCGTTCAGCGGCGAGATCTTCTTCACCGGCGGTGAGGGTGCCTGGGTCCGCAACGGCGGTGCCGATGTCGAGCTGGCGCCCAGGCCCGCCACCCGGCTGGTCGATGTCAACCTGGACCCGCCCTTTCCGAGCGCACCGATGTTCCGGGCCGTGGACCTGCTGGCGCACCCTCAGTTCGTGGAGCGGTTCCGGCCCCGGGTCGTCTCCACGACACTCGCCCTGGCCTGGGTCGCCGCCGGCCGGCGCGCTGCGTACGTGACCGATGGCGGTGACCTGTCCGGGAGTGTGCACTTCGCTGCCGGGATCGCTCTGTGCCGGGCCGCTGGGTGTGTGGTCACCGGGATCGACGGCAGGCCGATCGGGCCGTCAGGTCGCGGACTCGTGGTGCCCGCGGACGGCGGGACTCACCGGTTGCTGATGTCGTTGATCCGTGGCTGAAGTGCCGGGCGGGGTCGGCACCCCCACGTGGGTCCTGGTGCGGGCGAGCGGGTGGCGCTCGTGAGCCGGGGGCAGGGCCAACAGGAGAGGTCCCTGCGTGAGCAGTTGATGGACCGGGCATGCGCGGTCCTCCTGCGCCGGGCCCGGCGACCGATCGCCTCCGATGCCCCGCCCCAGGTGGAACCCATGTGAACGTCTGCGGTACATGAGGTGTGACAGGAGTTCCGCGCCCAGTGGGAAACTCGCCAATTCCGCCGCGGCCCGTGCTTCCCTGCCCAGGTCCGGTCCGTAACTCCGTGCCCTGCCTCTTCACACTCTGTGGCGTGCGCGGATACCGGCCGTAGGGCAGGTGGCGATGCCTTCACATCGCCTTCACGTATCGCGCACTTTCGGCCGTCGGGACCTTGCGGGGCGGGCCGCGGGGCAGACGGTGCGCATCCGGTCTGCCTAGCCTCCCTGGCCATGCGATCAACTCTGCTCAGACGCTTCGGACTCACCTCCGTTCTCGCCGTCGCACTGGCCGTGTTCGGCTTCACGCCGTCCGCGAGTGCCGCCCAGGCCGACGTCACGTTCAGCACGGACGCCGCCACCACCACGCCCGGTGGCTCGGTGAACCTGTCGGTGACACTGACCAACAATCACAGCTACGACGTCTGGTTCGTGTACCAGACGATCGACCCGACGTGGCTGACCACCCAGCGGCCCGACCTGCTGTACAGCTTCACCGGCTGCTCGCTGGCCACCGCGAGCGGTCCCGTCCCGTGCTCGGGCACCGGCCCCGCCAACCTGGGCACCAACTACGGCGCCACGATCCCGCCCGGCCAGAGCCGGACCGTGACCCTCACCCTGTCGATCGACGCCGCGTCCGGCTGCAACGGCAACATCGGCTTCTACTCGTACTACTACATCGAGTTCAGCGACAGCACGAGCATCAGCGGCGGTCCGGCCTACACCCCCGAGACCCGGGTGCTTTGCAGCTGACATACAGGCGGTTCACAGGCGGCCGACAGTGTGGCCGGCCGCCATCCGCATTTCGAGATCCACATGGGCCGTAAACCAGACGAAATACGGGGGCGTGAACCGGCCAGTCGTGGATGTGCGGCCGTGGCGGGGAGAAGACGCCTCGGCCGACAACGACCGCGGTCAAGGGCTCTGATCTGCGAATACGTGATCCATTTGGGTTCGATCCTGGCGAGAAGACACTCTCCGGACGGGCCGCGCGGGCCGATTCGGCGCCCATTCGTCGCCCCCGCTTTTCCGCCACGTTCCGCTTCGTGACCACAAAAGCTACACAAGAACATCACTATGGACGCTGCGAGTGCGTCAGCGAACGAACGTCTCAGGGGGCGTGGCGCGGCGCATGGGGGGGTGCCCGCTCTTTGGGGGAGCGGTGACCTACCCCTGCCAGGGGAGGGAAATTCACCGCATGAAGCGATCCATACGCACGGCCGCGCTCACCGTGGGCGCGGCCATCGCCGCACTGGTCGCGCCGGCCACAGCACACGCCGACACCGTCACACCCCGCATCGACCTACGGGTCCTGATCGTCAGTGACGGCGGCCCGGCCACCGACGCCATCGCCTCCGAACTCGGCACGGCCGGAACGCCGTACACCGAGATCGATCTCACCGATCCCGCGAGACCCGTGATCAACGCGGACTTCCTCGCGGACACGGCCGGGAGTGTGCCGCGCGCCAAGTACCAGGCCGTCGTGCTGCCCAACGACAACCCGTTCGCCGCCGGCAGCACCGAGATGGCGGCGCTCGTCGCCTATGAGCAGACCTACGCGATTCCGCAGGTCGACGCCTACACCTACGCCCGCCCGGAGGCCGGACTCCAGTACCCGGTCTACGGCGGCTACTCGGGCAGCGTGGACGGGGTCACCGCGCAGGTCACCGCGGCCGGTGCGGCGGGGCCGTTCGGTTATCTCGACGGCACCGTGCCGTTCGAGGACAACTCGCCGACCGTGGGCGAGAGCTACGCCTATCTGTCGGCACCCGCGCCCGGCGCCGACTTCACCACCTATGTCGACGCCCCGATCCCGGGACAGACGACCCGTGGCTCGCTGGTCGGCGAGTACCGGCACGACGGGCGGCGCGAACTCGTCGTCACCTTCGTCTACAACGAGTACCAGCAGCAGTTCCGGCTGCTGGCGCGCGGCATCGTGGAGTGGATGACGGGCGGGGTGCACCTCGGCGCCTCCCGCAACTACTTCTCCGTACATGTCGACGATGTGTTCGCGGCCGACGACCGCTGGGACTCCGACCTCAACTGCACGCCGGGCGACATCGACTGCCCGCCGGGCGAGGGCGTGTCCGACCCGATCCGGATGACCGCGGCGGATGTCGACGCGGCCGTCGCGTGGCAGCAGGCGCAGGGCATCACCCTCGACATGGTCTACAACGGCGCGGGCAGCGTGACCCAGCGCGAGGACAACGGCGGCGTGGACGAACTCGCCGATGAGTTCATCGAGGACAGTGACAGCTTCCGCTGGATCAACCACACCTACTCACACCCCTTCCTCGGCTGTGTGCAGGATGTGACCGTGGTGCCGTGGGTGTGCGCCACCAACGCGGACGGCAGTACCCAGTGGGTCAGCGAGACCGAGATCTCCGACGAGATCGCCACCAATCGCGTCTGGGGCGAGACGGCCGGACTGGAGCTGGACAACGAGGAGTTGGTGACCGGCGAGCACTCCGGTCTGCGGATCTCCCCGCAGCAGCCGGTGGACAACCCCAACCTCGCTCCCGCGCTCGCGGCGAACGGCATCGAGTGGATCGCCTCGGACAACTCCCGTGACCCCGTGCAGCGTGAGGTCGGTCCTGCGACGACCGTCTCGCGCTACCCGATGAACATCTTCTACAACGCGGGCCGGGCCGCCGAGCAGGTCGACGAGTACAACTGGATCTACACCAGCCGCGCACAGGGCGGCAGCGGCATCTGCGAGGACAACCCGGCCACCAGCACCTGCCTCACGGCGCCGCTGGACATCACCACCGGCTACGCCGACTACATCGTGCCGCTGGAGACCCGTACCGCCCTCGGGCATGTCCTGGCGGGCGACCTCCAGCCGCACTTCATCCACCAGTCGAACCTGGCCGAGGACCGGATCGCGTACCCCGTCCTCGACGGTGTCCTCGACGGCTACGACGCCCTGTTCGCCGACAGCACGCCCGTGGTGAACCTTCCGATGAAGGACCTCGGCATCGAGACGCAGCAGCGCGCCGACTGGGCCGCGGCGCTCGCCGCCGGTGAGGTCACCGCCTACCGCGTCGGCGACACGGTGACCGTCGAGGCGCCGGACGGCGTGTCCGTCACCGCGACCCTGCCCACCGGCACCCAGCTGGGCGGCTCGGCGTTCGGCGACGCCTACGCGGGCGCGGTGAGTGGCTGGACCGCCTCGGCGGGGCTGCCGCTCACCTTCACCCTGCCGTCGGCCCCGGCCGCCCCGGCCGCGACCGGCGACACCTCGGGGGCGGACACCTCCACCGCACCCGAGACCACGGTGCCGGCCGGCGCGAGCGAGCCGGTGCCGTACCTCCCGGAGATCTGAGCACGGCCTCAGTCCCGGCCCCGGCCGCACCGCGTGCGGCCGGGGCCGCTCCGCCCACCACATACCTCGGCCGTGGAGCCCATCCATGCACGCTTTTCCTGGCGCGCACCGTGTCGCATCGACGCGCGTCACCCTGCTCACCGAAGGCACGTACCCGCACAGTCACGGCGGGGTGAGCGTCTGGTGCGACCAGCTCGTCACCGGGATGCCTGATCTCGACTTCGAGGTCATCGCCGTGACCGGCACCGGACGCGAACCCCTCGTCTGGGACGTCCCCGCCCATGTCACCCGCGTGGCCTCCGTCCCCATGTGGGGTCCCGCGCCCGACGGCCGCCCGCCGCGCGGCCGCAGCCGCAACCAGCTGGCCGCCGCCTACGAGCAGTTCCTGACCGCCGTGCTCGATCCGCGCGCCGAGCACGGCTTCGCCCCCGCCCTCTACACCATGGCGCGGGCCGCGGCGCGGGGCGCGCTCAGCCCCTTTCTCCGCGACGACCAGGCGATCGGTGTCATGACCGCGGTGTGGAACCGGCCGGGCCTGACCGTACGGGAGGCCCGCCCGACGCTGCATGACGCGATCACCGCGACGGGTCTGCTGGAACACGCCCTGCGCCCGCTGGCCACACCACCACCCCAGGGCGGGGTGGCGCACGCGGTCAGCGGCGGGGTCGCCGCGCTGCCGGGGCTCGCCGCGCTCGAACAGCACGGTGTGCCGCTGCTGCTGACCGAGCACGGCGTCTATCTGCGGGAGCGCTACCTCGGCTATCGCACCGCCCCCTACCGCTGGCCCGTCAAGGCCGTCGTCCTCGGGTTCTTCCGGCTGCTGGCCGAGGAGACCTACCGGCGTGCGGCGCTGATCACCCCGGGCAACCGCTATAACCGGCTGTGGGAGGAACAGGGCGGGGCCGCACCCGAGTCGATCCGCACCGTCTACAACGGCGTCGACCCGAGCGCCTTCCCGCCGGCCGGGCCCGAACCGGCCGCACCCACCCTGAGCTGGGCCGGCCGGGTCGACCCGATCAAGGACCTGGAGACCCTGATCCGCGCCTTCGCCCTGGTCCGGGACAAGGTCCCCGATGCCTCACTCCGGCTGTTCGGCGGTACGCCACGCGGCGGCGAGGCCTACCGCAAGCGCTGCGAGGCCCTCGCCGCGGACCTCGGTCATGGCGACGCGGTCACCTTCGAGGGCCGGGTCGACGACATCAAGGACGCCTACGCCGCCGGGAACGTCGTGATGCTCTCCAGCATCAGCGAGGGTTTCCCGTTCACCTTGATCGAGGCCATGTCGTGCGGGCGGGCCACCGTCTCCACCGACGTCGGCGGTGTGCGCGAGGCCGTCGGCAGAGCCGGCCTGGTGGTTCCGCCCCGCGATCCCGAGCTGATGGCCAACGCCGCGCTGGAGTTGCTGGCCGATCCGCAGCGCCGCCGCATGATGGGTGAGGCGGCGCGGGCGCGCGTGATCGAGCAGTTCACCCTGCGCCAGACCGTCGACACCTTCCGCTCGATCTACCTGGAACTGGCCTCGTCCGGCCGGATGCGGCGCCCGGTCGCACACCAGCAGGAGCCGGTCGTGGGCACGGCCGTCATCAGCACGGGGAGCATGGCCGGATGAGCGGACCGATGCCTCTCGATCCCGACGGCAGACAGGGCGAAACCGTCGCTCTGCGCATGGTCAAAGCCCCGCTTCGTAAGGCCCTGCGATGGGACGAGACGATGACGCTGCGCCGGCCCAGGTTCGAGATCGACCACGCCGCGGTCGACGAACTCGCGGCCGAGCTGGCCGACCGGATCGGTCCCGCCGTGCATCCCTACGAGGTCGCCGCGCTGCTGGAGTCGGAGGGCCTGACCGGTGAGCTGATCAAGGAGCGCTACGGCCACCGCAACCTCTTCTCCCTCGCCGCCGCGCTCTACGAGAAGGTGCCGCGCACCTTCCCGGAACCCGAGTCGCCGCCCGACCCCTGGCGGCCCGACCATGTCCGCTCCGCGCTGCGCGGGGCCCTGTTCGCGCTGCCGGGGCTGGCGTATGTGCTCACCTCACCGCTGTGGGACGCCGACAGTGCCCTCGCCGTCCTGGTGGTGGCCGGTCTCGTCTCCTGGGCGTGGGGGCAGGCGCTCGGCCACCGGGCCTTCGCCCGGATGGCCGCCGGACGCCGGGAAGCGGCCGTCACCCTGCTCAAGGGCGCCCCCCTCGGCGCGGCCGTGGCCACCGGGGCCGGGATCCTGCTGTCCGGCTCGGGCGCCGCGGTGATCGCCGCGGCGTCCCAGTCGATGTATCTCGGGGCGGCGGGCGCGCTGCTGGTGCTGGGCAGGGAGCGGCTGCTGCTGGCGTCCCTCACCCCGCTGGTCGCCGGGGCGGTGGTGCTGCCGTGGTGGGAACCGGGCGAGGCGCTGCGCGCCGGGCTGCCGCTGCTGGCCCTGGTGGGTACGGTCGGTGCCGCCGGCCTGGTGCTGCGTACCGCTCTCAACAGCACTCCCCCGGCGGCGGACGCCGTACGGCCGCCGCTCGTCCGCTCGCTGCCGTACGGCCTGTTCGGGCTGGCCGCGGGCACGCTGGTGCTGCTGCTCGGGCGGGAGGAACCCTGGGCGGTGATCGTGCTGACCGTGAGCATGGGGCTCGCCGAATGGCTGCTGTACCGCTTCCGGGGGCTGTCCGTGACGGCGCTGCGGGCGAGTGGGACACCGGCAGGGTTCCGGCTGCGTTCGGCGGGCGTCCTCGTGCTGTGTCTCGGCTGCTATCTGCTGCCGCTGCTGCCGATGGCGCTGCTCACCGACTCCCCGCCCGTCCCGCTGCTGCTGCTCGCGGCGGCGCTGTGGATCGCCCTGCTGCTCCAGGCGTTCGGGGTGGCCTGGCCTCCCGCCGTGCTGTCCCTGGCCGCCGCCGCGGTGGCCGGCACACTCACCCTGGCCGACCCGCCGATCGCCCTCGACGCCCTGTCGGCCTGCGCCGGCGCGGCGAGCCTGGCCCTGTTCGGCTGGGCGCTGCGCCTACTGGGACGGCCCGCACCCCACGCATGAGGTCCACCCGTCCGCCGGGTGCGGCACACACCGCGCCCGGCGGGACGACGTACCGCCCCCAGCACACAGAACTCAGCACACGAACTCAGAACTCAGAACTCAACACACAGCACTCAGCCCGCAAGATCCTGTCCACCCCGCACCACCAGCCGAAAGGAAGTACGCGTTGACCACCGCACCACTCGCCGCCGTCACCGGAGCCGAGGGTTTCATCGGCTCCCACCTCACCGAGGCGCTGGTCGCCTCGGGGCACCGGGTGAGGGCCATGGCGCAGTACAACTCGTTCTCCTCCTACGGCTGGCTGGAGACCCTGCCGAAGGATGTCCTCGACCAGGTCGAGATCGTCCTCGGCGATGTCCGGGACCCCGGATCGGTCCGCTCGCTGCTCGAAGGCGCCGACTGTGCCTACCACCTGGCCGCGCTGATCGCGATCCCGTACTCGTACCAGGCGCCGCACAGCTACGTCGACACCAATGTCACCGGCACGCTCAATGTGCTGGAGGCGGTGCGCGCCCTCGGCACACCCCGGCTGGTGCACACCTCGACCAGCGAGACCTACGGCACCGCGCAGACCGTGCCGATCACCGAGGACCACCCGATCAACACCCAGTCCCCGTACGCCGCTTCGAAGGCGGGCGGGGACCGGCTGGCGGACAGCTACTACGCCAGCTTCGACACACCCGTGGTGACGCTGCGGCCGTTCAACACCTTCGGTCCGCGCCAGTCGATGCGGGCCGTGATCCCGACCGTGATCGGCCAGCTCGCCGCCGGGGAACGCACGATCACCCTCGGCGATCTGCGGCCGACCCGGGACTTCTGCTACGTCAAGGACACCGCCCAGGCGTTCCTCGCCGTGGGCGGCGCACCGGCCGGGCAGGTGGTGGGGCGCACCTTCAACGCGGGTACCGGCGGGGAGATCTCGGTCGGGGACCTGGTCGCGCTGATCGGCAAGGTGATGGACACCGGCGTCGACGTACGTGAGGACTCCGCGCGCATCCGGCCCGCGAACTCCGAGGTGATGCGGCTCGTCGCCGACGCGAGCCGGCTGACCGCGGCGACCGGCTGGCGGCCCGGGCACTCCCTGGAGGAGGGCCTCGCGCACACCGTGGAGTTCTTCCGCGACCCCGCGAACCTCGCCCGGTACAAGACCGGCATCTACAACATCTGACAGACGGCACGTCCACGACACGCACGTCCACGACAGACACGAAGCACACGACGGACACCAAGAAGGAGTCCCATGCACGCTGTGATCCTGGCGGGAGGCAAGGGCGTCCGGCTGCGGCCCTACACCACCGCGCTGCCCAAACCGCTCGTGCCGATCGGCGACCAGCACGCCATTCTGGAGATCGTGCTGCGGCAACTCGCGGCGGCGGGCTTCATCCGAGCCACCATCGCCATCGGTCATCTCGGCGAGATAATCCGCGCCTACGTGGGTGACGGCAGCCAGTGGGGCATGGCCGTCGACTATGTGACCGAGGAAAGCCCCCTGGGCACCATGGGCCCGCTGGTCACCATGATGGACAAACTGCCCGAGACGTTCCTCGTCATGAACGGCGACATCCTCACCGACCTCGACTACGCGGACGTCCTGGCCGCGCACCGCGCGTCCGACGCGCCGCTCACCATCGCGACGTACGCCCGCAAGGTGCACATCGATTTCGGGGTGCTGACCACCGACGACGGCCGGGTCGTCGCCTTCACCGAGAAGCCCAGCATGGACTACCGCGTCTCCATGGGCGTGTACGGGCTGTCCCGGGCCACGCTGGAGGGCTACACACCCGGGCTGCCGCTGGGCTTCGACGAGCTGGTGCTCGACCTGCTCGGCCGGGGCGAGCCACCGCACGCCTACGAGTTCGACGGGTACTGGCTGGACATCGGCCGCCCGGACGACTACGACCAGGCCAACGCCGAGTTCACCACCCGCAAGTCGCTGTTGCTCAAGGGAGCCTGACCACCCGATGCGCATTCTCGTCCTCGGCCTCACCGGCTATCTGGGCGGCCATGTGGCCGGGCAGTTGCGCGCCCTTCAGGGCGTGCGGGTGCTCGGCGGCGGCCGGTCCTCCGCCGCCGGGTTCGGCATCGACCTCGCCACGGTCCACCCGGACGACCTGGCACACATGCTGGCCGAAGCCGCGCCCGACGCCGTGATCAACTGCGCGGGTGCCACCGGGGGCGACGCCGTGACCCTCGCCGAGGTCAACACCCGGGGCCCGGCGGTACTGTGTGCCGCCCTGCGCGAGGCGGCACCGTCGGCGCGGCTGGTCCATCTGGGCTCGGCCGCCGAGTACGGGCCCGGCGCACTCCACTCCAAGGTGACGGAGTCGGCGGCCACCCGACCGCTGTCCGTCTACGGCGCCACCAAGCTCGCCGGTACGGTCGCCGTCGCCACGTCGGGGCTGGACGCGGTGGTGCTGCGGGTCGGGAACCCGCTCGGGGCCGGCGCGCCGGTCACGGGGCTGCCGGGCCGGCTCGCCGGACTGCTGCGCGCGGCGGGCGGCGACCCCGACGCGGTGGTCCGGCTGGGTGATCTGTCGGCGTACCGCGACTTCGTCGACGCGCGGGACGTGGCGCGGGCGGTGGCGCTCGCGGCGCGGGCGCCGGGGCCGCTGCCGGAGGTTCTCAATATCGGCGGCGGGCAGGCGACTCCGGTACGGGACCTGGTGCGGGCGCTGGCCCGGATCGCGGGGTTCCGGGGGCGGATCGAGGAGAACGGCGGCGGATCGGCGCGGTCCGAAGAGGTCTCGTGGCAGTGTTCGGACATCACGGCCGCGGGGTCCGCGCTCGGCTGGCGGCCCTCGTACACCCTGGACGACTCACTGGGCGCGCTGTGGGACCGGGCGGCACGGCCGGAAGGCGTCCGGGTTTCGTGAGCCTGCTCGTTCCGCTGTATGTCCATCCGGCCGAGGATCCGGGCGCCTGGCATCGTCTGATCGAATCGGCCTCGCACACCTATGGCGTGGTGCTGAACCCGGCTAGCGGCCCCGGTACGGAACCCGACCCCGCGTTCACGGCGGCGGCCCGGGCGCTGCGGGCGGCCGGTGCGCGGCTGCTCGGTTATGTCGACACCGACTACGGCACCCGCCCGGCCGCCGATGTGCTGCGCGATGTGCTGCGCCACCGTGAGTGGTACGGCACCGAGGGCTGCTTCCTGGACCAGGTGACGGCCGCGCCGCAGGAACTGTCCGCGTGCCGACGGCTGGTGCGCGGTGTGCGCCGGCTCGGCGCCTCGCCCATCGTGCTCAACCCGGGCGCGCATCCGGCGCCGGGGTACGCGCGGATCGCGGATCTGGTGGTGACGTTCGAGGGGCACTGGTCGACCTATGTGTCGGCGTTCAGCAGACCGGACTGGACGGCCAGGCACCCACCGGAACGGTTCTGTCATCTGGTCTACGGCGTGCCCGAGGTTCTGGTGCCGCTCGCGGTGCGGACCGCGCACGAGCGCGGCGCGGCGGTCGCCGGTCCGGTCACGGGAGAACTGCCCAATCCCTGGGCCAGGCTGACGCCCGCGCTCAGGGAAGCGGGGCGCTGACGGAACGCGCCGGCCACCCCGTCGGTGGGGGCGGCCCGGCCCGGCCGATGGCGCGGCGTTCCCGGCCGGGCCCTGCGCGAACTCCGGCTTCGGCGGGACTCTGGCTTCGGCGGGTGTCAGGTGCAGGCCCAGTAGGCGTCCGACCGGAAGGTCTCCGGTGCCTGGGCGTCATCGTTGTCCGGCGCCGGACGGGCGGCGGCGGACGGGCCGTCGGCGCGACGTGCGGCGGCGTGGCGCAGGCTGCGGGCGTGGGCCAGGCCGAGGACGCCCCGGCGTTCGCCCCAGCTGTCGCCGAGCCGGCGCCAGATCCGCAGCGCCTCCTCGAAGTGGTCGATGGCCTCCTCGACCCGTCCGGCGTTCAGACAGGAGGTGGCGACCTGGCTGAGGGAGTGCGGCAGCATGTGGTCGAACCCGGCGGCGCGGTTCAGCTCCACACAGCGCCGGCCGTGGGTGATGGCCTCCCCGTGCAGCCCCAGCCCGGACAGCACCGCGCCCAGACACTCCAGCACGGTCACCTCCGCCAGGTGCAGTCCCTTTCCCCGGGTGATGTCCAGCGCCTTGTGGAGCAGATCGAGAGAGCCGAGGTGGCGGCCCATCATCGCGTACGCGACGGTGATGCCCGCCGCGACCGACCTGTCGTCCTCGGTGTCCGTGTCCTGGAGGTCGATGAGCAGGGCGACGGCGGACCGGTGGCAGTCCACGGCCTCGACGGTGCGGCCCAGGAAGTGGTGCGCCACCCCCCGGTCGTTGTACAGGCGCCCCAGGCTCAGCAGGTCGCCTGCCCGTTCCGCCGCCCGCCGGCCGATCTCGGTCACCCGCAGCCACTCCCGCCAGCGGCTGGTGCCATGGCACAGCGCGCCCATGGCGCAGGCCAGCGCGGCGGCGAGGGTGTCCAGGCCATGAGTGGTGGCGGTGTTCAGCGCCCGGGTCAGCGAGGGCAGCTCGCGGTGCGCCCACTCGATGGCCTCGTCGTAGGAGGCCGGTGCCACCGGGGCAAGGTCCGGAAGGTCCGGTTCGGGCGCGGCGAGCAACCGGCACCGGGGGCCCAGTCCCGGCGTCAGCGCCTCGCGCACCGCCGCCACGGAGGCCAGATACCAGCGCATGATCCGTTCCACCGCGGCCACCGCGACCTGGCGCGGTTCGTCCTCGCGGGCGCGCTCGGCGGCGTACAGACGGAGCAGATCGTGCGGGCGGTAGCGGTCGCGCGCCACATGCTCCAGCAGATGCCGGCGCACCAGCGCGTCCAGATGGATCCGGGCCCGCGTGGTCGGCATCTCCAGCAGCGCCGCCGCCTCGGGCACGGTGATCTCGGCGCCCGGGTGCAGGCCGAGCAGCCGGAACACATGCGCCTGCTCGGGGCTGAGCACCCGGTAGGAGGCGGCGAACACGGCACGCACGGCGGGCGATTCGTCGTCGGGCGCGGTGAGCGCGTCGAGCCGGTCGCGGGCCACTCGCAGTTCGGCCACCACATCGGCGATCGCGCCGTGGTCGGCGCACACGATCCGCTCCGCGGCGATCCGCAGCGCGAGCGGCAGATGTCCGCAGTATCCGGCGAGCGCACGGGCCGCGCCCGGATCCGTGTCCACCCGCGCGTCACCCAGCACCCGGCGCAGCAGCCGTTCCGACTCGGCCGGCTCCAGCAGCCCGAGACTGACCCGGCGGGCACCCTCCCGGGCGACCAGCCCCGGTAGCTTGTGACGGCTGGTCACCAGCACCAGACAGCCCGGTGTGGCCGGCAGCAGCGGACGCACCTGGTCCGCGTCCGCCGCGTTGTCGAGCAGAATCAGCACCCGGCGCCCGGCCAGCAGCGAGCGGTACGTCGCCGCCTGCACCTCCAGGTCCGCCTTGAGCACCTCGCCGCGCGCCCCCAGTCCCCACAGCAGCCGCGCCAGCGCGTCCTGCGGCGTGACGGGCGAGCGTGACGGGTCGAATCCGCACAGGTCCAGATACAACTGCCCGTCCGCGAACGCCGGGGCCAGCCGATGCGCCGCGTGGATCGCCAGCGCCGTCTTCCCCACCCCGGCGGCGCCGTCGATCGAGGAGATCACCGCGCAGGCATCCGCCTCGTCGGGGGCACCGGTCCCGCTCAGCTCCAGCAGCCGCAGCAGGGCGCCCTCCCGTCCGGTGAAGTCCGGTAGGGCGCGCGGCAGTTGAGCGGGGCGGACCCGCCATTCGGAGGGCTGGGGCGAGGTCGGTGCGGGGGCTGCTTCCGGGGTGTCGGTGAGGTGACCGGTGGACGGCCGGGTGGAGGCGGGGGCTTCGCCAGCGGCGCCGGGGGCGCCGGGGGCGGCGAATCGGGGGGCGGGGGCGGTGCCGGGTCCGGTCGCGGAGCCCGTGGCGGGGAGTTCGGAGCCGGCCGTGGGGGTGGCGGTGGCGCGGATCCCGTGGTGGAGGACTGTGGCGGGAGCCGCGCCGGGGGCTTCGGCGGAGGGCGAGGCGGGGGCTTCGGCAGACGGCGAGGCCGGTGGAACGGCTGGCGGCGAGGCGGGGGCTTCGGCGGAGGGCAAGGCCGGTGGAACGGCGGGCAGCGACGCGGGGGCTTCGGCAGACGGCGAGGCCGGTGCATCGGCGAGCGGCGAGGCCGGGCATTCGCCGGAGCGTGGTGCGGGTATCACGGCGGCGGGGGTGAGCGGCCGGACGGAGGGCGGGGCGGGCGCCGTTGTGGGGGGAATCGCCGACGGGTCGGCCGGACAGGAGCCCGGTTCCGCGTCGGGCGCCTCCGCGGGCCGCTTCGCCCGGACCGTGCCGGGCCGCGCCCCGGCGGGAGCGACCGTGGGAGGCATGATCAGTGCCTGGGCCAGGCCCGTTGGGGCGAGGGCGGGCGACGGTGCGGGCGGGCCCGGCGGCAGTGGCGCGGCAGGGCCCATGACCGTCGTCGTGGCGGACCTGGATCGGATCGGGATGTGCAAGGTGCCGGTGAGGACGCGTTCGTGCATGCTGCGCAGTCCCCGGCCCGGTTCGACGCCGAGGGTCTCGACCAGGCGGGTGCGGGCGTCGCGGTAGACGTCGAGGGCCTCGGCCTGACGTCCGTCGCGGTACAGGGCGAGCATCAGGAGTTCGCGCAGGCGCTCGCGCAGAGGGTGGGCGGCGGTGAGGACGGTGAGGTCGGCGATCGCCTCGGTGGTGGCGGCGGTGTGGATCAGGGCCTCGCAGCGCAGTTCGCGCAGATCGAGGCGGAGCAGACCGAGGCGGGAGCGTTCCCCCTCGGCGAAGGGGCCGACCGCGCCGCCCAGCGCGGACCCGGTCCACTGGGCGAGGGCTCCGTCGCAGTGGGGCAGGGCCCCGGCGAGATCACCTGTGCCCGCGTGCCGGCGGGCCAGGCCGGCCAGTCCCTCGAAACGGCGGGCGTCGACCGCGTCGGCCGTGACACGCAGCCGGTATCCGGCCCGCGTGGACGTCAGCAGCGGGCTGCTGTGGACCGTGTCCGGGCCGGGCGGAAGGGCCTTGCGGAGCGAGGAGACATACGTGTAGACGCTGCCGACCGCCGAGCGGGGAGCGGTGTCGCCCCACAGGGCGCCGATGATGTCGGCCTTGGTGACGGTCGTGCCCGCGCTCAGCGCCAGGAACGCGAAGAGTGAGCGCACGGCGGGCGTGCCGAGTTGTAGCTCACGGCCCGCTTGCAGCGCGTGCACGCCGTCGAGCAGGCGGACTTCCAGGTCGAATTCGCAGTCGTCCATCCCGAGCGCTCCAGTGGCCGAAAGCTTCCTGCTGGCGGTGTGGCGGCACCATAGCGTGACGGCGAGCGGCCCGGCGACGCGGGGGTGACTCGGTAAAGGACCTGAAACATGAACTGGACAGTAATAAATGATGTGTTGGAGATGAGAATCGAGGCGGCGTCAGCTGCGGGGCGCGCGGACGCCCGCCGCGTTCCCGGCCGCCCGGCGCAGTCGGCGCAGGACGCCGTCCTGGTCGTACGTACCGGTCCGGCCCTTCACGGTGAGCGCCATCGGCGGGCGCCCCGGAGCCGTGGGTACGGCGACGGCCAGGCAGGTCAGCCCGGCGTTCTCCCGGTGTGCGAACCCGCGCTCGCCGACGGCGGCCAGCCCGGTGCCGAGCCGGGCCCGCTCCGCGCCGGACAGGGCGGACGCGCGGGCGAGGGCCGTCGCGGCGTGCGGGTCGGCGGCCAGGAGCAGCCGCCCGGCGGCGGTACGGAAGGCGCAGGCCCGGCCCGAGCCGTCGCTGGGCGTCCAGGCGTTGTCGGTCCCGTAGGCACGCTGGGTGAAGACGACCTCGGCCTCGTCCAGGACGGCCAGACTGACCGTCAGTCCGGTCCGCGCCGCCAGCTCGCCCAGCCGCGGGGCCGGCTCGTGCTCGGCGCCGTGCGCCCCCGGCTCCGGACGGACGCGGTCGCCGCCGGGCGCGGTCGCCAGATAGTCCATGCCGAAGCGGGCGGCCAGTCCGGCCGCGACCAGCACGTCCAGCAGCCGGCAGGTGGTGCGCCTGGACAGCCCGGCGCCTCCGCTCAGTTCGGACACCCGCATCGGGCCGGCGCCCGCGCGCAGGACGGCGTACAGGCCGAGCACCTGGTCGATCGCCGTCGGCCGGGGCGCCGGGCCGGGGAGGGGAACGCTCATGGGCCGAGCCTTCACCCCCTGTCTCTCCGCGGCCTCCAGCAAGTCTTCAGATTCTCTTCAGGAATCCTCAACGACCTCAACGGCTCCGGGGCGGGGGTGACTTCTGGAGGCCGGGAGTTCGTAATATGGTCGCTCTGGGATGGTGGTCCGGCCGCCCGTGCCGTACCCGTCCCTGCGCAGTACACCGTCCCGGCGTCCGCCGCCGTGTGACGGTTCTCTGTGGGCATGCGGCCAGCGTCCGGCCGCCGGTCCACCGTCACCTCCTGCGCCGCCGTCCCCGACCGCGGCGGTGGGCCCGTACCCGAGCGGCACCGAGCGGCACCGCCGGGCTCGTCACCGAGCCCGTGGCCGGCGGCTCCGGGTGCGTCCCGCTACTCCTCGCAGCCCCTAAGGACGTACGCCAGCCATGAGCAACCCCGACGAGACGGCCACCCAGGGCGTCGCCGCCCGGACGGCGACCGGGACCGACCCCTCGCCCGCCACCCCGGCCCCGGCGCCCGCTTCCGCTCCCCCGCGCTCTTCCGGCTCCTCTCCTTCTCCCGACCCCGGCCCCGAGCCCGGCCCCACCTCTGCGGCCCGCAGCGGGCCGATGGGCCTCGGCGCGGCGCGGGAACCGGAGCGGGAGCCCGAGGCCGAGTCGGAATCGGAGCCGACAACCGCGGCGGACCCGGAGGCCGAACCCGAGGCGGCGACCGCGGCGGAGCCCGAGGCCGGCGGTGAGGCGGAGACGGACCCCGACACCGGCACCGGCACGAGCACCGGCGCTGGAGCCACCACGGGCACCACCGCCGCCGCCTCCACAGCCGCCACCACAGCCACCGCTTCGGCGGCCGCCGCCACCGCGGCCACCAGCACGGCCTCGGCCACCACAGCCTCGGCCGGGGCCGCCACGGCCACGGCCACCGCCGCGCTCGGGCCCGACGGTGCCTCCCGGACCCCCGGTCAGCCGCACAAGGCGCTGCTGGCCGGTGGGGCCATCGTCGGCGTCCTCCTGGTCGCCGTACCGCTGCTGGTCGCGGCGGGGAGCGACGACGAGAGCACCAGTGTCCGTACGGCGCAGGTGAGCGACGGCTCCGACACCGTGCTCGGGCCGGGCGAGACGCCCTCGGGGGTGTTCGGGTCGGCGTCCGCGGAGCCCTCGGGCACACCGACGTCCAAGCCCTCGACGGCCTCCCCGTCCGCCGCGCCGCAGGCCGGCCAGCCCGCCGCCCCGGCGCCCGCGGCCCCGGAGGCCGCCGAGCCGGTCGAGGCGAAGGACGACGCCCCCTCGCCCACCCCGACCGCGACGAAGAAGGCGGCGACGAGCGATACGGCGGCCAAGCCCCCGGCGACGGCGGTGTCGGCGGCCCAGGAACTGGTCGGATTCGGCTCCGACCGCTGTATCGACGTGACCGGCATCAGCAGCGCCGACCACACCCCCCTCCAGATCTGGGACTGCGGGGGTGCGTCCAATCAGCGCTGGACGGTCTACTCCGACGGCACGCTCCGCTCCATGGGCAAGTGCATGACCGCGGCCGGCGGCGGCACCGCCAATGGCACCGCGATCGAGCTGCTGGCCTGCAACGGCTCCACTGCCCAGCAGTTCACCCTGAACAATTCCTACGACCTGGTCAGCACCAAGGCCGACAAATGCGTGGACGTCTACGACCGGGGTACCGCCAACGGCGCCCGGCTCCAGTTGTGGTCGTGCGGCGGCACGTCCAACCAGAAGTGGAAGACCGTCTTGTAGCGCGCCCCGTGCCCCGTCCCTCACGCCAGCCCCGACCAGGAGGTCAACGCCCGTGTCCCGCCAGGTACTCCAGGTCGATCCCGGTGGATCGACCGGCTTCCGCACGTTGGGGGAGGCACTCGGCCAGGCGCGCAGCGGCGCCGTGATCAGTGTCGCGCCCGGCCAGTATCCGGAGAACCTGGTGGTGACCACGCGGGTGACCATCGTGGCGAAGGAGGCGCGGGGCAGTGTGCAGATCTGCCCGCCGACCGGGACCGCCGTGCTGTTGCGCGCGGACACCATGATGCTGACCGATCTGGTGCTGCGCGGCCGGGACGACTCGGTGCCCGTGGTGGCCACCACCCGGGGCCAGCTGGCCATGGACGGCTGCGAGGTGGAGGGGGCCGCGTGGGCGGCGGTGCTGGCCAAGGACGCCGGTTCGCTGGCCATGCGGACCTGCCGGGTGCGCAATCCGGGCGGGGCCGGGGTGGTGATCACCTCCGCCGGGGAGTCCTCGGTGGAGTCCTGTGTGATCGAGCATCTGGGCACCTCGGGGCTGGTGATCGGTGAGGGAGCCCGGATCACGGTGCGCGGATGCAGTGTGCGCGACGCCCGGGGCAACGGCATCTTCGCGGGCGGGCAGGCACAGGGCCGGGTGGAGGACTGCGATGTGTCCTCGACGGACAAGCCGGGGATCGCGCTGGAGGAGGCCTGTGTCCTGACCGTGGTGCGCACCACGGTGCACGACACCAGCACGGGGGTGCATCTGGCCGGCACCGCGCGGTCGGTGCTGGACGAGGTGCGGGTGACCGGGACGCAGGCGGCCGGGTTCGTCCTGGCGGGCGGCACCGATCCGCAGCTGCTGCGCTGCCGGACCACCCGGACCCGGGGTCCCGGGGTGCTGGTGACCGACCGGGCGCGCGGCACCTTCGAGGACTGCTGGCTCACGGGTGCGGAACAGGCGGCGTTCAAGGCGATCGGGTCGGCGGCGCCGGTGGTGATCGGGCTGACCGTGCGCGACAGCGAGAGCGGCGTGGAGGTGGGCGAGGGCTCGGCGGCCGAGTTCGACCGGCTGGAGGTGCTGGATGTGCGGGGCGCGGGGGTGTCGGTGCGCTCGGGCGCCAATCCGCTCATCCGGCGGGCCCGCGTCCAGCGGCCGGGCGGCGACGGCGTCGTGGTCACCGAGGCGGCGCGGGGCCGGCTGGAGGACTGCGCGGTGGAGGAGCCGGGGGGCGTGGCGGTCAGGGTGGCCGACGACGCGAACGTGTATCTGGGCGGGGTGCGGCTGACCGGGCCGGCCGGCTGCGGTCTGCTGATCGGGGAGCGGGGCCAGGTCACCGCCCGTGACTGCGAGGTGAGCGCGGGGCAAGGTGTCGGGGTGCAGGTGGATCCGGGGGGTGAACTCACCGCGACCCGGCTGCGTGTGCACGGAGCCGGCGGGCACGGGGTGCTGGTGGAGGAGGGGGCGCGGGCCTCGCTCAGCTCCAGCGAGGCGAGCGGCTGCGCCGAGGACGGTTTCCGGGTGGCGGGCACCGGGCCGGTCTCGCTGGTCGACTGCACGGCCCGGGAGAACGGCGGCGGCGGTCTGGTGCAGACCCGCGCCGGTGACCGGCTGACCGTGGAGGGGCTGACCAGCACCGGCAACGGGCGCCGGGACGCCTGGGGCGACGGCACCGCGGAGGGGACCGATCCGGCGGGCGACCGGGGTGGCGCGGACGCGCTGCACGGGCCGCTGGCCGAGCTGGACCGGCTGATCGGTCTGGACAACGTCAAGCGTCAGGTCCGTACGCTCGTGAGTCTGACCCAGCTGGCGCAGCGCCGGGCCGAACTCGGTATGCCGGCCCCGCCGATGAGCCGCCATCTGGTGTTCGCGGGGCCGCCCGGCACCGGCAAGACGACGGTGGCCCGGCTGTACGGGTCGGTGCTGGCGGAGCTGGGGGTGCTGCGCTCGGGACATCTGGTGGAGGTCTCGCGGGCCGATCTGGTGGCGCAGGTCGTCGGCGGTACGGCGATCAAGACCACGGAGATCTTCCAGCGGGCGCTGGGCGGAGTGCTGTTCGTGGACGAGGCGTACACGCTGCTGTCGGACGGCCGCAGCTCGGGCGCGGACTTCGGCAAGGAAGCCGTGGACACGCTGCTGAAGCTGATGGAGGACCATCGCGAGGACGTGGTCGTGGTGGTCGCCGGGTACTCGGAGCAGATGCAGGACTTCCTGGGCTCCAACCCGGGGCTGGCGTCCCGGTTCTCCCGCACGGTGGAGTTCGAGAACTACACCGTGCCCGAGCTGGTGTCGATCATGGAGAGCCAGTGCGCCCAGCACCAGTACGAGTGGGGTGAGGGCACCCGGGAGGCGCTGGCCCGGCGGTTCGAACGGATGCCCAGGGACGCGGGGTTCGGCAACGGCCGCGCGGCCCGGCAGCTGTTCGAGGAGATGGTGGACCGGCAGGCGTTCCGGCTGGCGTCGACCGCCTCGGTCGAGCCGGGCGAGCTGGCGGTGCTGCTGCCGGCGGACATCGGCGACGAGGAGGCCGCGGCGGGCAAGGGCGCCGGGAGCGGGGCCGGGGTGGCGGAGAGCACGCCGCTGGAGCGGCTGGCCGACATGGTCGGACTGGGCGCGGTCAAGCGTGATGTCACGGATCTGGCGAATCTGCTGGCCACGACGAAACGGCGGGAGGCGGCCGGGCTGCCGGCGCCGAGCATCAGCCACCATCTGGTCTTCACCGGGTCCCCGGGTACCGGCAAGACGACGGTGGCCCGGCTGTACGCGGAGATCCTGGTCTCGCTGGGGGTGCTGCCGCGCGGACAGCTGGTCGAGGTGGCCCGCGCGGATCTGGTCGGCCGGTACATCGGGCACACCGCGCAGCTGACCAAGGAGGCGTTCGACCGGGCCCGGGGCGGGGTGCTGTTCGTCGACGAGGCGTACACGCTGACCCCGTCCGGGGCGTCCGGCGCGGACTTCGGGCGGGAGGCAGTGGACACGCTGCTGAAGCTGATGGAGGACCACCGTGACGAGGTGGTGGTGATCGTGGCCGGCTACACCCGGGAGATGGCCGCGTTCCTGGCCTCCAACCCGGGCCTTGCGTCCCGGTTCTCCCGATCGGTGGAGTTCGAGGACTACTCGTCGGACGAGCTGGTGACCATCGTGCGCCAGCACGCGGCCAGCGGGGGCTACGACTGTGCCGCCGGTACCGCCTCCCTGCTGCGGACCTACTTCGACACCGTGCCGCGCGACCACTCCTTCGGCAACGCGCGGCTGGCCCGCCAGGTCCTGGAGGGCATGATCACCCGTCAGGCGGGCCGGCTGACCACCGTGTCGGCGCCCACCCTGGAGGAACTGCGCACGCTGCTGCCGCAGGATCTGGCGGGCGTGGGGGTGATGCCGGCATGAGGCGTACGGACGGGGCGGACGCGACGGACGGGGCCGACGGGGCGGGCGGCACGCGCTGGAGGCGCGGGGCGGACACGCCAGTCACGACGGACGGGGCGGACGCGGCCAGTAGGGGGCGCGGGACGGACACCACGGGCCTGACGGACCGGGGGGACCTGGCGCAGACGACAGGCGATCGGCGCGGGACGGGTGCGACGGACAGCACAGATGTGACGGACCGAGCGAACCCGGCGCACTCGACAGACAAGAGGCACGGAACGGACCCGACGGACACCACAGGCATGACGGACCGGGCGAACCTGACGCACACGACAGGCGATCGGCGCGGAACGGGTACGACGGACACCACAGATGTGACGGACCGACCGGACCCGGCGCACACAGCGGACACCGCAGTCCTGACGGACCGGGCGGACCGGGCAGACCCGGCGCACACGACGGACACCGCAGGCAAGAGGAAACGGACGGGCGGGGCGGGCCCGGCCTCGGGGCGGGCCTGGGTCGTGCCGGTGGTGCCGCTGGCCGTCGCGCTGGCCGTCGCGCTCGTGCCGGTCGGGGCTCCGGTCGCGGTGGCGGCCCCGGGGGCCGCCGGTCAGGACGATCCGGTGGAGCTGCCCGTGCTGCCCTCGGTGCTGGACGCGGGCGCCCCCTGCACGGAGGGGTCGACGCAGGAGGTTCCGGACGAACCGCCGCAGCAGGCGTCCTTCGCACTGGACCGGGTCTGGCGGTTCGGCCGGGGCGAGGGCGTGAAGGTGGCCGTGGTGGACACCGGGGTCGCCGCCGACGCGCCCCGGCTCACGGGCCGGGTGACCGACGCGGGCGGGACCGAGGACTGTGTGGGACACGGGTCGTTCCTGGCCGGTCTGGTGGCGGCGGCACCGGCCGAGGGCACCGGGTTCACCGGGATGGCGCCCGGCGCGCAGATCCTCGCGGTGCGCGGGACCGACGCGCAGGGGGTGGCGGACGCCGCGTCGGTGGCGTCCGGCATCGAGGCGGCGACGGACGCCGGTGCCGAGGTCGTCCTGGTCGCGGCGGCGCTGGAGAAGGGCTCGGCGGAGCTGACGGCGGCGGTCGAGCGGGCGGTCGAGCAGGACGCTCTGGTCGTCGCGCCCGCCGCACCGGAGGTGACCGGCGCGAGCGACGGCATCGACGAGGAGGAGGCCGCGACGCCCCGGAACTACTGGCCCGCCGCCGCCCCCGGCGTCCTCTCGGTGCTCGGGTCCGACGCCGAGGGCGCCATCCTCGCCGGCGCCGCCGTCCCGCGCGAGGCGGATCTGTCGGCGCCCGGTGACGGAGTCATCGGCCCCGGCCCGGAGGGCGACGGCTACTTCATCGGCTCCGGCTCCTCCCTGGCCGCCGCGTTCGTCGCCGGTGCCGCCGCGCTGATCCGCGGTCATGAACCGGGCCTGACCGCCGAGGCCACCGCCGAGCGCCTGACGCACACGGCCTATCCGGCGGACGTGCCCCGCCTCGACCCCTACGCCGCGGTCACCGCCATCCCCTCCCCCACGGCTCCCGTCAGCCCGCCGCCCGCCGCCGTGCCGCCGGTCCGGATCGACACCGGGCCCGACCCGGAGCCCACACTCCAGCGGGCCCGTCTGCTGACCGCGGCCATCGCCGCCTTCGTGCTGCTCGCCGCGTGGGCCGCCGTGGCCGTGCCCCGGGCCCGGGCCCGTACCCGGGCGCGCACCCGGGCGGCGGAGGGCACCGCCCCCGGCTGACCCGCGTACGGCGCCCGGGGTTCGGCCCGGTGACCCGCCGAACGGTCCGGTGTGACCCGCAGAACGGCCCGGTGACGGGAAAGGCGGTCCGGTGAGCGGCGCGCTCACCGGACCGCCTTCTCGTGCGTCCGTCCCCGCTCTACGTCGCCGGTTCCCCGTCCGGCGGGGTCGGTGCGACGTACGGCGTCTGGATCAGCTGCGGCTTGCGGCGTACGACGTACTGGGCGCGGCCGGGCGGCAGGTGCTGGGGTTTGACGGTGCCGAAGAGATACCCCTCGGAGGGCGGGCAGGACAGCAGCAGGCCGGGCGTGTTGACCTCGTCGAGGCGGCGCAGCAGGGGGTCGTTGACCCCGCGGGCGGCGCCGGTCGCGGAGCGGGCCAGGACCACGTTGAGGCCGACCTCGTGGCCGAGGGCCAGATGCTCGAAGAGCGGCAGCAGGGGGTGGTCCATGGAGGTGCCGCCGCCGACCATGTCGTAGTCGTCGGCGAGGACGAACAGCCGGGGGCCGTTCCACCAGTCGGCCAGCCGCATCCGGGCGGGTGGGATCTCCTCGCCGGGGAGCCGGGTCCGCAGGGCCCGGGCGGCGCCCGAGACCAGTTCGCGCAGGGCGTCGGCGGCGACCGCGTGGCCCAGCCGGTAGGCGTCGGGAACGGTGTCGACGAGGTCGCGGCGGTAGTCGACGAGCAGGATGCGGGCCTCGTCGGGCGTGTAGTTGGCCATGATCGCGCCGGCCAGGTGGCGCAGCAGATTGGTCTTGCCGCTCTCGGTGTCGCCGATCACGATCAGGTGCGCGGTGCGTTCGAAGTCGTGCCAGACCGGGTTGAGGGTCTCCTCGTCGAGGCCGATCGGGAGGCGCAGCGCGGCCTGTTCGCGCTGGGCGGGCGGCAGCTGGGTGTGCGGCAGCACGGCCGGCAGGGTGCGCACCGCGTGGGCGGGTGGGCCCTGCCAGGCGTCGGCGACCCGGGTGACCAGGTCGGTGACGCCGTCGGTGAGGTCGTCGGTGGTGTGTCCTGCGTCGATGCGGGGCAGGGCGGCGAGGAAGTGCAGTTTGCCTTCGGTGGTCAGGCCGCGGCCTCCGCTGCGCGGCACGGTTCTGGCCTTGCGGACGTCGATGGCGGAGTCCATGGCGTCGCCGAGTTTCAGCTCCAGCCGGGTGGCGGCCTGGTCGCGGATCTGGGCGGTGAGTTCGACCCAGCGGCTGGTGGTGATGACGAGGTGGACGCCGTAGTTCAGGCCCTGCTGGGCGATGCGGTTGAAGGCGGGGATCATCCGGTCGAAGTCCTGGCGGACGGTGGCCCAGCCGTCCACCACCAGGAAGACGTCGCCGTGCGGTTCGTCGGCGAACTCGCCGCGTGCGCGGCGCCTGCGGTAGGCGGCCATGGAGTCGATGCCGTGGTCGACGAAGAGCTGCTCGCGGTGGTTGAGGACGGCCGTGACCTCGGCGACCGTACGGTTGACCCGTTCGGCGTGGAGGCGGCCGGCGACGCCGCCGACGTGGGGCAGCCCGGTGAGTGAGGAGAGGGTGCCGCCGCCGAAGTCGAGGCAGTAGAACTGGACCTCGCGCGGGGTGTGGGTCAGGCACAGGGCGGTGATCAGGGTGCGGACCAGGGTGGATTTGCCGCTCTGGGAGCCGCCCGCGACGGCGACATGGCCGGCGGACGTGGCCAGGTCCACCACGAGGGCGTCGCGGCGCTGGTCGAAGGGCCGGTCGACGATGCCGACCGGGACGGTGAGCTTGCCGGTGCCGGGCCATCCGGCGGCGGTCAGTCCGCGTTCGGCGCTGATGGTGAGGTCCGCCAGCAGATGGTCGAGGGGGTCGGGTTCGGCCAGCGGGGCCAGCCACACCTGGTGGGCGGGGGGTCCGGCGTCGCGCAGCCGGTCCACGGCGACGGACAGCAGGGAGTCGGCGCCCTCGTCGGCGCCGTCGGGTTCCGGCGTCCCGTCGGGTTCGGGCGGGGCGGCCGGGGTGCGCGGCACGACCCAGCCCGCCGTCCAGGGCACCACCTGCCCGGCGACCAGGGCCTGGGCGGCGGCGCCGCGCCGCTGCCGGTAGGCGCCGGAGACATAGGCGGCGCGGAAGCGGACGAGACCGTCGGTGCCGCTCTTGAGGTAGCCGCTGCCCGGTTGCGAGGGCAGTTCGTAGGCGTCGGGGACGCCGAGCACACCGCGGCTCTCGATCGCGGAGAAGGTGCGCAGGCCCACCCGGTAGGACAGATGGCTCTCCAGCTGGTGCATGCGGCCCTCGTCCAGGCGCTGCGAGGCGAGCAGCAGATGGACGCCGAGGGAGCGGCCGAGGCGGCCGATCATCACGAACAGGTCCATGAAGTCGCGGTGGGCGGCGAGCAGTTCGCTGAACTCGTCGACGACCACGAACAGACTGGGCAGCGGGACGAGATCGGCACCGGCGGCGCGGGCCTTCTCGTACTCCAGGGCGGAGGTGTGGTTGCCGGCCGCGCGCAGGAGTTCCTGGCGGCGGATGAGTTCGCCGTGCAGGGCGTCCTGCATCCGGTCCACCAGGTCGGTCTCGTCGGCGAGGTTGGTGATGACGGCGGAGGTGTGCGGGAGCCCGTCGAGACCGAGGAAGGTGGCGCCGCCCTTGAAGTCGACGAGGATGAAGTTGAGGGTCTCGGAGGAGTTGGTGAGGGCGAGCGCCAGCACCAGGGTGCGCAGGAGTTCGCTCTTGCCGGAGCCGGTGGCGCCGATGAGCATGCCGTGCGGGCCCATGCCGCCCTGCGCGGACTCCTTGATGTCCAGTTCCACGGGGGTGCCGTCGCCGCCGACCGCGATGGGCACGCGCAGCCGGGCGGCGCCGGTGCGGCGGGACCAGAGCGCAGCGGGTTCGCTGCGGTACAGATCGGCGATGCCCAGCAGGGAGGTGAGCTGGATGTCGGTGGCCAGGGGTTCGGCGCTGTCGCCGCCCAGGCTCATCCGGTACGGGGCGAGCAGCCGGGCCAGTGACTCGGCCATCGCCGGTCCCATGGTGTCGGGGCGGCCGAGGACGGTGGTCTGTTCCTTGCGTTCACGGTCGGTGCGCACCAGGGTGACCCGGTCGGGGCTCACGTCCAGTCGCAGGGTGGTGCGGCCGGGCCGCCAGGTGAGGCCGCCGGAGAGGTCGATGACGACGGCGTTGCGGTGGCCGGCCCCGTCGAGCCGGTGGTCGGCGGGGAGCGGGACGCCGTCGACGACGATCACGGTGAACGGCTCGTCGCGGCCTGGTTCGGCACCGGGGTCGAACACGGGCCGCTCCAGGAACTCGGCGCCCAGCAGGTCCTCCAGGTCGCCGAGCGCGGAGGCGATCATCCGGGCGGGCCCTGCGCCGTCCTGCTCGTAGGGGTGCAGGGTGTGCGGCAGCCACTTGGCCCACTCCCACTGGGCCCGCCGCTCGTCGGACACGCACAGCGCGATGTTGAGGTCGTCCGGGCCGTGCAGGACGGCGAGCTGGCCGAGCGCGGCCCGCACCATCGAGCGGGCGGTGTCCTCGTCGCCCCGCAGCAGTACCCGGGACCAGGAGCGCAGATAGATCGCGATGGGCTGGTCGGGCACGGTGGTGTAGGCGCGTACGAAGCGGCGCAGGGCGTGGGCGCACAGCGGTTCCAGGTCCTCGACCGGTTTGGTCGCGAGGGTGGTCAGGCGCAGGGCGAGCTGCTGGTCGCCGACGGCGAACCGGACCTCGCCGAAGTCCGGGTCGGTGGCCCGCCGTTCCCACAGCCGGCTGGTGCGCACCAGGGTGCGCAGGGCGTCGGGCGCGGGGTGGCGCCAGGCGAGCGCCTTCTGCTGTTCGACGACCGCGCCGCGTACCTTGCGCCGCATCTGGGTGAGGTAGCGCAGATAGTCGCGGCGTTCGCCGCGCAGCCGCTGCTTGCGTTCGCTGCGCCGTCTCATCCACTGGCCGATCAGCATCACCACGGCCGCGATCATCATCAGGCCCATGGCGACATAGGTGAACGTGCCGCCGCTGCTGCCGGGCGAGATGTACATCAGCATCATCGCCATGGACATCATGACCATCGGCAGATAGGTCCACACCGTGGAGGTGTCGGCGACGGTCTCGGCCAGTGTCGGGGGCTCCTGGAGGCTCAGTTCGCCTTCGGGCAGCTCCGGGCCCCGGCGTCTGCCGGGTCGGCGAAAGAGGACCACACTCAACGGACCGACTCCTTACACGTTCCCCGCGCGGGCACGACCGGACGGCGCCGCCGCCACGGTTCCGGCGTCCCGGAGCCCGGCACGCCGTGGGCGCCGGAGGCCGGGCCCCCGAGGAGCGGGGACGCCAGGACGCCGGGGCGCAGGGACGCCGGACTGCGGAACGCCAGAACAGTGGGACGGCATAACGGCATAACGCCGGGATGCCCGGAGTCCGGAACCCGGATTCCGGGACAATTCACCCCGATGCCGGGATAAATCGGCCGCCCGGGCCCGGCCGCGAGGATTCATTTGCTTAGCTGGGCTGGTATTCGTGAGTAGTCTGCACGCGGGTGTGACGCAATTCCAAGCCCGCCCCCACTCCGCGCCCGATGTTTTCCTGAGAAAGCGTGAGTCCCCAGCATGGCCGACATATCCACTGCGGGCCTGTGCCGCATCACCGTGCGCTCCCCGGAGCGCTCCATGGATCTCGCCGTTCCCGCCGATGTCCCCGTCGCCGATCTCCTGCCCACCGTGCTGCGCTACGCCGGCGCGGAGACCGAGGAGAACGGCCTGGATCACGGAGGCTGGGCGTTGCAACGCCTGGGCGAGGCGCCGCTGGACGAGGAGGCCACCCTCGCCACGGCCGATCTGACCGACGGCGAGGTGCTCTATCTGCGCCCGCGCACCGACAAGCTGCCCGAGGTGCAGCTGGACGATCTGGTCGACGGGATCGCCTCGACCATGCGGGGCCGGCACGGCTGGGGGGAGCGGGCCGTAGGGCTCCTGCTGCGCGGACTGCTGGCGGTGGCTCTCACCCTCACCCTGGCCGTGCTGGCCTGGCCCGGCGCCGGGTCCGAACTGCGGGCGGCGGTGGTGGCGCTCGCGGGCCTGCTGCTGCTGGCCGTGGCGGCGACGGCGAGCCGGGCGATGGGCGACACGGCCTCCGGCGCCGTGCTGGGCGCGGCCGTCGGACCGTATCTGGCGGTGGCCGGCTGGCTGCTGCCGGGCGGGCAGATCACCGGCGCGGGGGCGCACGAGGTGTTCGGCGCCAAGCTGCTGGCGGCGGGGGCCGCCGCCGGGGGCGGCGCGGTGCTGGCGCTGGCCGCGGTGGCGCTGTTCACGCCGCTGTTCACGGGCGTGCTGCTGGGCGCGCTGGCGGCCGCGACCTGCGGCGCGCTGATGAGCTTCGCCGGGCTGGACCCGGACGGCGCGGCGACCGCGGTGGCCGCCGTCGGGGTCGCCGTGGGCGCGTTCGTGCCCACCCTGGCGTTCAAGCTGGCCGGGCTGCGGATGCCGTTCCTGCCGTCGACGCCGGCGGAGTTGCAGCAGGACATCGAGCCGTACGCGGGTCAGACGGTGGCCGTGCGGACGGCGCTCGCGGACATCTGGATGACGGCGCTGTACACCACGACGGCGGTGGTGGCGCTGGCCTGCACCGCGCTGCTGGCCTACCACCCGGACACGGCGGAGGCGGTGACGGCGGTGGTGCTCTGTCTGCTTCTGCTGCTGCACGGCCGGGGCCTCAACAGCGTGCCGCAGCGGCTGGCCCTGGTATCGGCGGCGGCCTGCGGGCTGGCCATGCTGACCCTGGCGGCCGGACACTCGCTCGGCGACGCGGGGCGGCTGGTGCTGGGCGGGTCGGCGCTCGCGCTGTGCGCGGCGCTCGCGGTCGCGGCCTCGACGCTGCCCGGCCGGCGGCTGTCGCCGTACTGGGGGCGGGCTGCGGAGCTGCTGCACAGCGCGCTGGCGCTGGCGCTGCTGCCGCTGACCCTGTGGGTGCTGGGCGTCTTCGGCGCCCTGCGCGGGATGAACGGCTGAGGGGGGCGGCATGCAGTCCAAGCGTGATCAGGTCCAGGCCCATATGTTCGTGATGGGCCGGCTCAACTCGGGAATGCTGCTGGCCGAGCCGGACGCCCCGGAGAGCCCACTGAGCCGCACCACCAGGGGACTGGTGTACGGCCTTGTCATCACGGTGCTGATCGGCGCCGGGTCGTTCCTGTACGGGGTGATCTCGCCCGGCGGGAACGACACCTGGCGCGCGGAGGGCACCCTGGTGGTCAACCGGGACACCGGCTCCCGCTATCTGTATCTGGACGGCCGGCTGCGTCCCGTCGACACCTACGCCTCGGCGCTGCTGCTGGCCGGCGCCGACCTCACCACGGTCGATGTCGGCACCGCCTCGCTCTCGGACACGCCGCTCGGGGCGCCGCTCGGCATCCCGGGGGCGCCGGACCAGGTGCCCGCCGCGGACGCCCTGGCGGGCGGGGCGTGGCAGGTCTGCTCGGTGCCGGTCACGGGCGCGGGGGCGGACGCCGCGGCCGCGACGGTGCTCGCCGTGGGCGCGGTCGCGGACGGGTCCGATCCGCTCGGCGCCGACGAGGGGCTGCTGCTGGCCGGTCCCGACGGCACGCTCCACCTCATGTGGCACGGCAGCCGGCTGCGCCTCGACCCGGACTCCGGGGCGCCCGAGGCGCTCGGCTACGGCACGGCCACCCCCCGCCCGGTCTCCCGGGCGTTCCTGGACGCGCTGGCCGCGGGCCCGGACCTGGCCGCGCCGGAGGTGCCCGGGCGGGGCACGGACGGTCCGGATCTGGGCGGTGCCCCGACCCGGGTCGGGCAGGTCTTCGAGGTCCAGGTCCCGGGCGGCGACGCCGGCTGGTATCTGCTGGGCGAGGACGGGCTGACCCCGCTCACCGACACCACGGCCGCCCTGGTGCTGGGCGACCCGCGCACCCGTACGACGGCCTACGAGGGACAGGCCCCGGCGGTGCGCACGCTGGGCTCGGACGTCCTCAAGGAGCACCTCGCCCCGGCGGGCGCCCTGGACAGCGGCGCGGCGGCGGCGGTTCCGGCCGCGCCGCCCCGGCTGGTGCCGGTCCCCGAGGGCGGGGCGGCCTGTACAGCTCTTGAGCCCGGTCCGGACGGCACCCGGCTGTCCGGGGTGCTGGTGGCGGCCGAGGCGCTGACGCCCCTGGTGGCGCCGGGGGACCCGGACCGCGAGGCGGCCTGTCTGCCGGTGGACGGCGTGGTGGTCCCGCCGGCCGGCGGCGACCTGGTGCGTGCCCTCGGTGCCGGGGGCGGAGCGCTCGGCGACACCACGTACCTGGTCACCGAGGAGGGCACGAAGTACCGGGTGAGCGACGACGAGGCGCTGGCGGCGCTCGGCTACACCGCGTCCGACATGGCGGCCCTGCCCTCGACGCTGCTGTCGATGCTGCCCACCGGCCCGGACCTCGGCACGGAGGCGGCGAGCACGGGGACGGCCCGGGTGACGGCGCCGGACTGCGGATGACCCGACCGCCCCCTTCACCCCTCGCCCCCAATCTCTCCACATAACTCGCACAATCTCCACCCCTCCCCCTCCCCGCCTCTCTATTTCCCTGGAAATCTCTAAAATATAGAGATCCGTCGAGCAGGGTCGCGTGGAATTTGAGCTTTACAAGAGCTTCGGCCACCCAAGCCCGTCCTTTGCCCAGTAATTACCTGCCCTTTAGATTCAATCAGCCTGGCCAGGTATTCTGCATTCCGGCAGACCCATCGCGGGACCACTCGAAGGACGCCGAGGGGAATCCGCCCGAGACCCGAATTCCCGTCCGGGACCGCCCTGTGGCGGTCCGCACCCCCCTCACGTGAATTGGAGAACGCCATGTCTCAGCTCCAGACATCGACAACGGAAGGCACTCAGAAGGGCCTCATGGCCCTGGAGACCGCCCAGCAGGGCATCAAGCGCTGCGACGACGATGTCCAGGCGACCCGGATGAACCTGGCCGCCGGCTACCAGGGCTCCGACGGCGGCGAGTTCGGCCGGCTGATCGACAAGTGGCACGAGCAGGCGCTGATCATCCAGAAGAACATCCAGGACATGATCACCGCGCTCCAGACCACCGACCGGACGCACACCGAGACGCAGAGCGCCGCCGTGGAGGCCGTCGTCAACGCCTCCGGCAAGTCGGACGCCGCGTTCGCCGCGATGGTCGGCTGACCCTCCCCACCACTGTCTCCCCCTCCCGAAAGGACCTGTCATGCCCGACGCAAGTGTGTACGGCGACGGCGTCATCTATGTCAGCTACTCGCACATGGACAACGCCGCCGACGACCTGGTCACCCAGACCGCGGCCATCGCGCGGACCCTGGAGGAGCTGAACATGGAGCTGAACGCTCTGGTCACCTCCTGGGAAGGTGACGACCAGACCGTCTACGTCCAGAAGCAGACCGCCTGGAACAACGCCGTCACCGAGATGGAGAACCTGCTCAGCTCGCACGCGGTGCTGCTGACCGACATCTCCGGGAACTACACCTACAGCGAGCAGTCCCTGGCGTCGATGTGGTCCGACGTCGCCATCGGGACCTGACCCGTACCGACCCGTACCGCCCTGACCGCCGTCCTGCCCCGCGTCCCCGACGAGGCCGTGACGGCGGCTCTCCCTCCACCGCGGCAGGAGCCTCGCGATGCCCGATCTGACCTATCTGGACTCCGCGTCCCTCAACACATTCCTCCAGAACGACGTCAAGGACTTCATCGCGGATCTCGTCGCCATCCGCGCGGACGATCCATCGGGCGTCCCGGCGGTCAAGAGCCTGGTGGAGGGCAAGCAGTACCCCGAAACCCTTCAGCAGAACCCGCTGCTGGCCATCGGCCTGATGGGCGGCAGCGACGAGGTCCACGGCCAGTCACTGCTGGCCGTCGTGGGATCGGCGGCCGGCTCGGTCGACGGCATCCTCGCCTTCCAGCAGCAGCTGTTCGACGAGATCAGCGACGATCTCCAGAAGACCATCGACACCCTGCTCACCACCCAGGGCACAAGCCTGGAGGCGATCGAGGGCCAGGAGCTGCTGGACATCTTCTCCGATGTCGACGGTCTGATGGCGAACGGCGCCACCGGCACGACCACCGGGACGACCACCGGCGGTCTCACGGCGGCCTGACCGCGCCGCCGCCCTTCCCTGTCGTACCGGTCCCACCTGTCTTCCCCCTCCTTCCCGGATTCTCCGCCACCCCTCGCTGTTCGTCCCACGGAGTCCCCCCATGCCCGATCTGGCCACCGAGCCCTATGACGCGGACGACTACTGGGGGAAGGCGGTCAACTTGATGACCGGCTTCCCCATGCCCGCGCGCAGCACGCTCTTCGACAGTCTCACGAGCGCGGACGGGATCCCGTTGTTCCACACGGAGATCGAGGAGTACAACCTCAACTACGGTTCCGAGAGCACCCTCTCGCCCGTACGGCAGGAGGACATCGGCTGGCAGGTGGGCACCGGGTTCGACTACAGCCTCGTCTACTACAGCCAGAGCCCGATCCGGGCCTGGCGGGCGCGGATCGTCTTCATCGGCGTCGGCCTGACGAACGGCACGGCCGATCTGCTGGATCCCGGGCAGATCGCCGTCGGGAGCGAGTTCACCGGAGGGGCCGGCACCGAGTGGGACATCGGCCCGCTCAACAACTACATGGGCGGCCCCAAGGTCGCCCTGGATGCCCTCCTCAACAACACCGGCCCGCACCCGTACTCCACCCGGGACGTCGCCTTCAACGGCGGGAGCATCGCCGACGCCAGCGCGGTGGACCTGATGTCCTTCGAGCGCACCGCCCAGGCCTTCGACCGCGCGGCGGCCTTCTTCGCCCAGCACGACCAGACCCTCGCCCAGTGGGAGGAGAGCCTCGGCGCGGAGCAGGCGGCCTGGAAGGGACAGGCGGCCGGGGTCTTCCACAATCTGATCCAGCTCACCCACCGGAACTACACCGGCTACGCCGAGCAGACCGGTGGCACCGGTTATACCGGCTCACACGGTCTCCTCGGGGGATACCGGCCCACCTCGACCTACGGGGACGCCGTCGCCGCCGCCCAGGAGCAACTGGTCCTCAACGCCGGCACCCTCCAGACGGCGTGGCAGAACTGGGCGGCGACGGGCTGGCACTCGCCCCAGCGGGTGCTGCTCGACATCCTGGACATGGTGGCCAGCTATTTCATCGCCAACAACCTCCAGAAGGTGCAGATCAGCAGCGACGGTGACGTGGTGTTCGAACCAGGGTTCACCGAGGCGCACCCGCTGCTGGGCACCACCCGCGACAGTTCGTTCTGGGTGAACCTGGGGAACGAAGCGGTGCGGACCTGGAACCAGACCGTCGAGCAGTATCTCGTCCAGCCCGCGACCCAGGCCCTGGCCGGCCTGAACAACGGCTGGATCGACGCGGGCACCCCCTTCGCGACGCCGGTGACCTCGGTCAACACCCAGACCCTGAGCACGGGGTACGCCGCCGAACTGTCCGAGCTGAGCGCGGACAGCCTCAATGACACGCTGACCGGGCTGGGCGACGGATTCACCGACGGGCTCACCGGACTGTCCGACGGCCTCACCGACGGGCTCACCGGACTGGGCGATGGACTCACCGACGGGCTCACCGGACTGAGCGATGGGCTGAACGACTCCCTGACCGGCCTCGACGAAGGTTTCGGTGACCTGAGCAGCGGGCTCGGCGACGCCCTCGGTACCGGAGACGCCGGCACGGTCGACATCAACAGCGGCCTCACCGACCCGCTCACGGCGACGAGCGCGGGCGGCGAGATCGGCGCGCTGGACGCCCTCACCGACCCCGATGCGGGCCTGACCGACCCCAACGCCGGCTTGACCGACCCGGGGGCCACGTCCACCGACCCCGGCGGCGCCCTCACGGATATCACCGACGCCCTCGCCGACCCGGGCGCCGGAGCCACCGACCCGGGCGGTACGGTCACCGACCTCAACACCGCCCTGGCCGACCCCGGTGGGCTCGATACCACCGACCCGGGCCTGCTCGGCACCACCGACCCCGGCGCGACGGACGGTGCCATCGCCGCCCCGACCGATCTCAACACCCTGCTCGGCACCCCGGCCACCCCGCTCCCCGGCGCCACGGACCTCACCGGCACCGACCCCGGCGCGACGGGCGCCCTCACCGACCTCAACGGCGCGCTCGGCGAGCCCGTGACGACCGACGCCGGCGCCACCGCGCCCCTGCCGTCTCTGCTGAGCCCCGCCCTGGGGCCCGTCAGCCCCACTTCACCGGGTACGACCACGGACGACGACAAGGCCGCGGTCCCGACGCTGATCAATCCGGACGGCAGCACGACGACGCTGAACGACGACGGCACGCTGACGATCACGTCCCCGGACGGCACCACCACCGAGATAGACCCGGCGACGGGCCTGGCGACCACGACCCCCACCGACGGGGCGCCGACCTACACCGATCTCAACTCGGATCTGCTGACCAACCCGGGCGGCTCGATCACCGCCCTCAACCCGGACGGCACCCTCACCACGACCGACCCCGACGGCACGGTGACCGTCTTCGACCCCGACACCGGACTGTCCACGGTCACCGACCCCGACGGCACCGCGACCATCACCGACCTCAACAACGGACTCAGCACCGAACTGGGCACCGGCTCGGCCGTCTCCACGATCGACGAGGACGACGCCCTCGCCACCCTCTTCCCGGACGGCTCCGAGACCGTCTTCGACCCCGACACCGGGCTCGCGACCACCACCGACCCGAGCGGCACGACGACGGTCACCGATCTCAACACCGATCTGCTGACCAACCCGGACGGCTCGATCACCGGCCTCAATCCGGACGGCACCCTCACCACGACCGACCCCGACGGCACGGTGACCGTCTTCGACCC
>NZ_JBHTZD010000001.1:340327-360288 GCF_042790455.1 Streptomyces sp. NPDC056734 | reverse complement strand
CCCCGACACCGGACTGTCCACGGTGACGGACCCCGACGGCACGGTGACCGTCACCGACCTCAACAACGGACTGAGCACCGGCCTCGGCACCGACCCGGCCGTCTCGCCGACCGACTCCCCCATCACCTCACCTGTGACCCCGTCGGTCACCTCACCACTGAACCCGTCAATCACCTCACCTCTCACCCCCTCGGTCACCTCGCCACTCACCCCCTCGGTCACCTCACCGCTCAACCCGTCGATCGCCCTGCCGGACTCCTCACCGATCGTCCTTCCGTCCGATTCCCCCGGATACAGCGATCCGGTCGATGTGACGGAACCCGCGAGCGGTCTGCCGATCGACCTGAACTCCTCCCTCGGCGACCTGGGTTCCACCGGCGGCACAGGGCTGCTCCCCTCCGACAGCGGACTCACCGGCGGCACGGGCCTCACGGGCAGCACCGGTGGGACCCCCGCCACGCTCCCCTACGACGCCGACACCTACTACGACCAGACCGATCCGATCAGCACCGGGGGCGCACTGGGCGCCGGCGCGACGGACCCGCTCGGCATCTCCGGCACGGATACCGGCACGGGTACCGGCACCGGGACACCGATGATGCCGCTGAACCCGGGACTGATGGGCGGCGGCATGGGCGGCATGGGCGGGGCCGGTGGCGGTCAGGGGGACAGCGGTGAACGCGTCCGCAATGTGTTCTCCCGCCCGGGGTCCGGCCCTTCCCGGCCACGCACCCGGCGCGCGGGACGGCCCGCCGCGCTGGACGACGAGGATCTCGCCCTGACCCGGGGCCGTACATCGACGACGTCCGACGGCACCGGAGCTGCCCGGGGCGCCGCGGGCCGTCGTACCGAGAGCGCCGGACTGCGCCAGGAGGACGCGCTGACGGAGGACGAGGACGTGTGGGGCACCGAGGAGGGCGGCGCGCCCGCGGTGCTCGGCTGACCCACGCCCCCCGTACATGGCAGAACCGGCGTCCGCGAGCAGCGGGACAGGAAAGAGGAGGGGGCCGACTCGTGTTCGAGTCGATGGAACGCCGCCTGGAGCAGGCGATGGCGGAGCTGAAGGCCACCGAGGCCGCGGTCCGGGAGGCCGAGGAGGAGTTGCGGGCCGCCGAGTGCTCGGTGCGCTCCCGGGACCAGGTGGTCGAGGTGACCGTCGGCCCGCAGGGCGAACTGACGGATCTGCGGTTCCTGGACGACTCCTTCCGCACCATGTCGGCCGATGAACTCGCCGACAGTGTGCTGGAGGCGGCCGGGCGGGCCCGTACCGCCATGTCCCGGCATGTGATGGAGACGCTGGAGCCGCTCACCCGGCCCAGCGGGACGGTCCCGGAACTGACCGGTGTGGATGTGGACTGGGCCAAGATCTTCGGCCCCGAGGTGCTGGCGGAACCGGACGAGGACGACCGGCCGCGGCGCCGGCTGCGGGACGAGATCGGCGAGGACGACGACAGAAACGGAGCGTAGGAGGCCATGTCCGACGGAACCTATTCCGCCGACCCGGCCCGGATCCGGGCCGGTGCGAAGCTCATCGACAGCATCACCGCCGAGGCCGCGCGGATCGCCGCGGCGTTCCAGAGCGAGGTGAACGGCCTGCGGGACTGGCCGGGCGAGGGGGACAGCTTCGCGGAGCAGGTCACCCCGCAGGCGGAGCAGGAGCGGATCGGCAGCATCGAGACGATCGTGGCCATCGCCCAGGGTCTGCGGGGCGTGGCCGACGGCACGTACGGCAATCTGGTCAACATCACCTCCACCCAGGGAGGCGCCATCGAGGGCATCTCGGCGGAGTCGGCCAAGAATCCGCACGTGTAGGCCCGTCCATGGCTATCGTTCCGCCGGCCTGGGCCGACAATCTGACCTGGCTGCTCATCGGGGAGCGGTTTCTGCGCGCCAACGAGGACAAGGCGTACTTCAGCAGTATCCCGTACGGCACCCTCGGCGCGGATCTGCGCACGCTGTCCGACCTGATCGAAGAGACCATGGTCAGCAATGCCCGTTCGCTGCCCGGGTCGGTGGGCGACAGCTATCTGGCCGCCATGCAGCTCTTCGTCCAGGGCGGCGCCTCCAACCCGCTCAAGGAGTTCGCGGACAATCTGGACGGCATCTCCCAGGGCCGGGTGCAGACCTCCATCGACATCGCCGAGTCGAAGTATCAGCTGATCGCCGAACTGGTCAGTCTGCTCATCGAGTTGATGATCATTCTGATCACCTCGATCTTCTCGGCCGGCGTCTCGGCGGGCGATGTGGCACTGGCCAAGCTGCGGACCCGGATCGCCCTGCTGGCCATCATGGAGGCGCTGCTGCGCCGCACCAAGCTGATGCCCACGCTCAGCGAGGCGTTCCAGGAGGCGTTCGCGGCGTTCGCCTCCCGGCTGGCGATGCTGGTCTTCGAGCCCAACGGCCGCAAGCCCCAGGGCATCGACTTCGGCAGTCTCGCCGAGGAGGCCCTGTTCGGCGCGGTCACCAGTCTCTTCACCGAGGTGCTGTCCCCGCTGACCAAGAGCCTCGGAAAGTCGCTCGGCCTGGACGGCCTTCCCGGCCCCTCCGGCAGCAACGTCAAGGATCTCGTCACGGACGTCGGCGCCAAGTTCCCCGACCCGCCCGCCAGTGGGTCCGCCCTGTCGTCCGCCGTGCAGGGGGGGTACGGGCTCGCCGACGGGTTCGTCGTCGAGGGCGGCGCGGAGACGCTCGCCGAGATGGGCATCGGCGCGCTGCTCGGCTACAGCGTCAACCCGCTCGACACGTTCCTCGGCGCCGGCGTCAGCGGGGTCACCATGTCCCTGGCCGCGGGCGCCCTGGGCTCCCTCGGCACCAGCCTCAACACCACGTTCCCAAGCCTGTCGGCGATCAACGCCCTCTTCGTCCCGAAGCCCTCGACGGACTTGGGTCCGGCGAATTCGGTGCCTGTGGTGGGGGCCGGGGTGGGGGCGGGTGCGGGGGCGGGGGTTGTGCCGGTCGCGCCGGGGACAGTAGTGGGTCCGGTGACCCCGGTTGTGTCGACGACGTCGGTGGGTCCGGTGACGGCGGTGACGCCGGTCGCGCCGGTGGGTCCGGTGACGTCGGTCGCGCCGGTGCAGGTGTCGGGGCCGTCGGTGGTTCCGGGGGAGGTGTCCGGGACGACCGCGGCTCCGGGGGGAGCGTCTGGGACGATCACGGCTCCGGGACAGGTATCCCCGACAACCGTGACTCCGGGGCAGGTGTCGGGGCCGACCGTGGCTCCGGCGCAGGTGTCCGGGCCGACCGTGCAGACGACGGGGCCGACAGCGCAGAGTGCGGTGCCGGTGGTGGAGACACCGGGAACGACGACGGCTCAGGCTCCGGCCTCTGTGGTGGGGGCGTCGGGACCGACCGTGCAGACTCCAGGGCCGGTCGTCCAGCCTCCCGCGCCTGCGGCGGAAACGGCAGGGGTGACCGCTCAGGGCCCGGCGCCGGTGGTCCAGCCTCCGGTGCCGGTCACTCAAGCTCCCGCGCCCACGGTAGGCACCTCGGCGCCCGCCACGCAGATCCCGGCGCCCATGGGGTCGACCCCGGCGCCGGTGGCGCAGGCTCCGACAACTCCCGAACAGAACTCGGCGTCGCCGGTTCCCGCACCTGCGCCGTCGGCTGCCGGGACGGCCGAACTCGTCACCGGCGGCGACACGGACGCGCTCACCCCTCCGCCGTACGCGCAGGAATCCCCAGGGCTGCCGACGTCCCCGCCCGCGCCGGCGCCGGCACCCGCCGTCACGGGCACCGGCCTGCCCGCCGCACCCAGCGCCTCCGTCGCCCCGACGGCACCGCCTTCCGTCACGGCCCCGATCTCGTCCTCCGGCCCCGCGTCGGTACCGCCCACGGTCACCACTCCGGCCTCCCCCACCAGCCCGACGCCCTCGGCGACTACGCCGCCTTCGACCGCCGCGAGCCCGACCGACCCGGTGTCGGCCGGCACGGTCATCCCGTCCGGCCCGGACGACCTGTCGAATCCCGGCGGTACGACGGTCACGAGCCAGGTCTCGCCACTCGCCCCGGCACCACCCATCACCACGGCTCCGCCGGCCAACGACACCCCGACGCCGACCGTGACCCCGACCGTGACCCCGGCACCGGCACCGGCACCGGCCCAGCAGCCGACGTCCCCGACGACCCCGAGCGCCCCCGCCACACCGGCCGTCAGCCCCGTACCGGCCAACGGCACTCCGCCCAGCGCCACATCGCCCGGCGTCACCGACACCGGCACCGGCACCCCAAGCACCACCTCCACCCCAAGCACCACCACCAGCACTGCGAACACCACAGACTCGGCGAGCACTGCGGATACCGAGAACACCTCAGCCACCCCCACCCCCACCCCCACCCCCACCAACCCCGGCGCCCCACAAGCTCCCCCCACCGAACCCACCGTCACCGAACACACCGTCACCGAGCAGCACCTCACCGCCGAAGGCATCGGCGACGTACTCGACTCCCCGGCGCTGCTGGCCACACAGGTCGGGCCGGAGATGGTCGCCGGGTTGGCCTACGCACCCGAGGCCGGAGCCGTCTGGGCGCTCTCGCCCGACACCCCGCAGCCGGTCGCTGACCTGGGGCTCAGCTCGCTGGACCTGGCGCGGCTGGTGTTGCGTCAACCGGATCTGTTCCCTGAAGCCGCCGCGCAGTTCGGTGCGGGGCCCCTCGCCGAAGCCACCGTCCACCAGCCCGCCCCGGCCCCGTCGGCGTCCCTGACCGCCGCCGCGCTGGCCGGACCGCCGGACAGGGCGGACCAGGTGGCGGTCACCGAGGCCGGGCTGACCGCGCTGGTGGGCGAGGTCGTGGACGAGGTCGGAAGCCAGGTCGACTGTCTCGTGCTGGTGGCGCAGTTCCTGCGCCAGGTCGCCCCCGGTCCCACCGGCCCGTCCGGCTCCCGCGATCCGGCCGGACTCCCCGGGCACGGCATCCGCCCGGCCGGAGTGGTCGACGATCTCGCGGTGGGCACGCGGGACACCGAACAGGACTTGGTGCGCGGGCCGGGCTGGACGGCGGTCACCTCCGCCGACGACCTGCGATCCTCGCTCATCGCGGTCGCCGAGGAGCAGGGGGCCCCGGCCTTCGCGGTGATCGTGGCCCGGCGTTCGGCCGGTGCCGACCGGGTCGCCGACGACCGGGCCCGGCAGGGACACGCCCATGTGCTCGTCGCCGTACCCGGCGGACAGGTCTGGCGGCTGGAGTTCCAGGGGCAGCTCCCCGACGGGCCGGAGGCGGACACCGGGCTACCACCCGTCGTCACCGAGGTGACGGGTGAGGAACTGCTCGCCGGGTACGACCTGCTGCACGCCCGCGCGATCGTGGTCAGCGAGAACGCCGTCGTCGCCGATGCCCTCACCTCGGCCGCGCTCACCCCGGGTGCCCCCGCCCTGGACGGTCTGGGTGCGGGGTCCCTCACCGTCGAGTCGGCGTCCGCCGCCCGCGCGCTGGTGGACGCGCCGCTGGACGCCCGGATCGGCGCCCTCGGCCCGGCAAGGACACCCACGCCGACACCCACGATCACACCGACGACGCCACCGGCCACGCCAAGGCCGACGACCCCCACTTCACCGGACCCCGATCCCGCGTCCGGTCCCGCGTCCGGTCCCGAGTCCCATCCCACGTCCGGTCCGGCGTCCGATCCCGAACGGCCATCCCCGGCGCAGGAGCCCGACCCGGGCAACGACCCGAACGGCGACCCTGACGGCGACCCGAACGGCGACGCGAACGACGCCCCGCAGGGCGACCCGGAGAGCGTCGCGAAAGAGACCCCCGCCCCCCGCCCCGTCGGATCACTCTTCGCCGACCTGGACACGCACAGGCCCGTCCGGATCGACGCGACCATGCGTCCTCCGGTGCCGGTGACCGGGCCGGTGGTGTTCTCCGACGGGGCCCGGCTGCCCGAGTATCTGACCCGGGCGGAGGGGACGACCTACGGGGACGGCCTGGTCCGGCTGCGCGGCGTCCAGCAGGTGGTGGCGCGGATCGCGGACGCGGCCGGGCTGGCGAACAGTGCCAAGGCCACCCGCCGGAGCGGCCCCATAGCGGCGCTGGAACACGCGCTGGTGACCCGGGCTCGTCAGCTCTACGGGGACGGCTGGGAATCACCGGCGTTCGAGGACTCCCGGGGCCGGCTGCGGGTGCTGCACGTGGCGACCCGGCCGTACCACTCCGCGTGGGAACGGTTCACCGACTTCCGTTCGCCCGCCCCGCTGACCGGTGTCCAGCGCAGTCAGATCATTTCCGGCCCCGGGCGGAGTCTGACCAGTACCCAGTCGCTGGCCACCGCGGTGGGCACCTGGCCGTCCGGCCCCGTCGACCCCTTCGGCCGGGTGGCGATCGCCCTCAGCTCCTCGACGACGTACGACTACAACCTCCAGACGCAGAACGCCAATCAGCTGGAGACCGTTGGCAGCAATTCCCATCTGCATCTGACCGATGTGCACTACGAGGTCACCCTGCGGACCTACGACGACTCCCGCGCGTCGGGGTCGCCGCGAACTCCCCGGTCCTGGACCCAGGCTCGGGAGCCGGTGCCGCATCGGTTCTCCTTCGGGGTGCGGGGCGGGCTCGCGCTCTGGCTGCCCGACGGTGTCACCGGCACCGAACCGGGCGCCACCCTCGCACCCCGTGAACTGGAGCTGGGCCCCGAGTCCGACTACCGGTTCGTCCGCACCGAGGGCTATGTCTCGCTGGAACCCTTGCGCCGGCACGCGTTGCGCACCGCGAAGGCGACGCCCGGTTCCACGGCCCACCAGCAGATCAGCAGATTCTTCACCACCGAGAACTTCCAGCAGATCGCCGACCGCCTCGCCCAGGGGCCGGTGGCCGGGCCGCCGCTGCTCAGCAGCTCCCAGCACCGGGTGGTCGGGGCGTTCGTGGTGGAGCGGGTGGTGCCGGTCCGGGGCAGGCTGCTGTCCGAGAGCACCGCCGCGGAGCTGAAGCACACCGTCCAGCAGGCGCTCAAGAACGAGCGGGCCCTGACCCGGGTCGGCGGCCAGGAGATCACCGTGGCGGTGGGGCCGATCCTCCAGTTCCCGGGCGGTCTGGGCGGCAGCGGGCTGCTCGCGCAGTTCGGTTTCCTGAGCCGGTTCAGCCGCGCCACCGCGCAGACTCTCGGCTCCGGCGGCTCCGCCCTGCGCAGGGTCATCGCGGGCTCGAAGACCACGCCGACCGAACTGTACGAGGTGGAGAAGAAGGTGGTGGTCCGGTGGGCGGGCCAGGCCGAGCCGACCGAGTTCACCGTCCGCAGTCTCGACCGGATGACCCGGGCCGAGGCCCGTCGGCTCGCGGGCTGGGACGACGGCACCGGACTGCGCCGCGACGCGGGCAACGAGCCGGTCGCCCCCCGCCATCTCACACCGGACCACCCCGCCACACTCACCGGCACCCGGACGGAGACGTTCTCCTGGGCGGACGGGCAGCGGGTCCAAACGGCACCGGCCCCGGACACCTCGGCACCCTCCGCCCCGCCCGGCACGACGCCGCCCAGCACGACGCCATCCGGCACAACGCCGTCCGGCACAACGCCGTCCGGGCAGACCCTGTTGGAGGCGTTCACCGAACAGGTGCTGCGGGCCGCCCAAGAGCGCTATCCGGGCCTGGTCGCGCCTTTGGCGGAGCTGTACGGGCCGGGGGACGGCCGCCGGCGCGACGACGACCAGTACCGGCTCGCCGTACAGAACACCCTGACGGTGATCGAAACCCTCAGTCATCACGCGATGGCGCTGAACCTGGAGGCACTGACCACCACCGGTCTGCGCATCCCGCTGACACAGTCGAACGGGCTGAAGCGCAGCCACCGCTATCTGTGGATCGACGCCGCACTGACCGGCCGGCGGTACGAGGGGACGCAGAACACACAGACGCTCAAGCAGGCCGACAGCGCCACCGCGGTGCTGTCCGGCAGTCAGCGCACGACCCGTGGTGTGGAGACCGGCGTCGAGGTGAACATGTCGGTGCGGCCCGGGGTCGTCAACATGGGCGATCCGCTGGGCCACTACGTGAATCTGATCGCGGGCCCGCGCCGGGGCTGGACCTGGACCCGGGGCACCGGCTACGGCACGTCGGTGACACGCAGCCCGACGGTGATGGGTCTGGGTTCGTCCCATCTGTACAGCTACGAGCTGGAGTTGACCGCGCGGGCCGGTGGCTACTGGCGTCCCCGCCGACTGCTGCGAGGCATCGCCTCACTGGGTGTGCTCGGCACCCACTGGTTCGTCCGGCCGGAGCCCGAGGTGCCGTTGGTCGGTGCGGGGGCGTCGTCACCCGGGGTCCGGGGACGGGTGCTGCTGGCGGTGCAGGACGCGTTCTCGGGGTCGGGACCGGTGGGGGGTACGGCCGACGGTGCCGGGGCGGACGGCACGTCGGTCGCCGGTACCGATACCGCGGGGAATTCCGCCTCCGTGGCGTCCCCCACCCCTCTGGCACCGATCGTCGAGGAGCTGGACGGTCCCACCGCGGAGGCGCTGGCGAGCGGCGGGGCACCGGGAGCGGACCACGAGGACCCGACCCCGGACCCAACCCCAACCCCAACGCCGGTCCCGGACGCGAACTCGGCACCGGACGAAGCGGCAGCGGAAGGCACGGCAGCGGGAGACGCGCAGTCGGCCGAAGGCCCCGCGGGAAGCACCCCGTTCGGGGATCAGCAGCCGCTGACCCTCTCGCTGTCCGCGCATCAGGAGGTGCAGCGCGCGGCGGAGCGGGTGACGGACGGCTCCTGGCATTTCTCCCGGATCGGCTCGCCCGCGCATGACGCCGTCGACACCGCGCTGCTGCCGCACTCCCTCACCGCGAACGCGGACCACGCCATGGGCGCGTCCGGCGTACGGCTCACCGGGTTGTTCGGCACCGGGTCGTATCTGGACCGGCTGGGCACCTTCGTGCACCGGGTGCGGCTGGGGCGACCCGTGGTGATCTCCGGCCCGGTGGAGCTGAAGACCGAGTACGTGGTGTCGGCCGACCGGCCCGCCTCCGGAACGCGTTCGGCCACGGTGACCACCTCCCTGACCGCCACGGTGTCCTACGGCAACCGCGTGCGCTCGATGCCTTTGGCGAACGGCAACTTCGGGATCTTCCGGCGGTGGGCGACGGCCCGGACCGGCACCGTGGCGGTGGCCCGCACGGTCACCACCGAGATCACGGAGGCCGACGCCAATCCCAAGCTGCTGCTCAGCGCGGACGCCCGGCACGAACTGGTGGCCACGACCCCGGCCCAGGGGCTGCTCAGCCCCGCGCACCGGCTGCTGACCGGTCTGCGGGACCGTACGGCGAACGGCTGGCGCGGAGCCAGGGTCACGGTGCCCGGCGGCTGGCTCGGGGTCCTCTCCGAGCGGGCCGCCCTGCGACTGGGGCTGACCGACGACGGCAATGGGGCGGTGCCCCGGTACACCGAGCAGCCGTGGCAGCGTCCTGCCTGGTCGAGTGCGGCACCCATGGGATCCTTCGCGGTCAACGCCCTCGACGCGACGGCGGTGGTGAACGAGTTCGACCGACGGCTGCGGGCCCTGGGGGTCTCCGCCGCGCAGCGTGAGCACATCCGTGCCCTGGCCTCGCCCCGCGCGCTGCACGCGCTGCGTGAGGAGATGGGGGCGACGGGCGCGATGACCGCGGCGCGGGTCAGCCGGATGAGCGGAGCGCCGGAGTGGGTGGCCTCCGTGACGCTGCCGCTGGCCGGGCGCACCGCGCGGGTGGAGGTACGGCTCATCGCCGAGGAGTCCGTGTTCGACGGGCTCGGCCACAGCACGACCCTCGCCGAGGTCCGCACCGCCGTCGAGTCCGTCAACAACTCGCAGACCGTCGCCCGGCCCCGGACGACAGGTCTGACCTACCAGAAGGTCATCCGGATGCCGGGGGACACCGGCACGTCCCTGCGGCCCGGTTTCGGCGAGTCGGTCACCGAGGGCCGCTCGATCACCTCCGCCACGACCCGGGACCGCACGGTCGCCCAGACCGTGTCGCTGGACGAGCCGCACGGCGAGTATCTGACCCCCTACCGGCTCCGGCTGACCCTGGATCTGGGAGGCGGCGAACAGGACGGCGCGGGCGGGGCCGGGAGCCGGGGCCGGTTGTTCAGCGCCGAGGACGGCGTGGGGACACTGCGGGAGCGGGTGCCGCTGAGCCTGACGGAGCCGAAGGCCGCGGCGGGGACGGGGGCCGTTCCAGCCACCCCGGAGGCGGCTCCCGATGCGAGTACGGCCCTCGATCCGGCTCCGAGCGTCGATCCGGCTACGGCTTCGGAGCCGGGCCCGGACGCGCTTTCCCTCCCGGGCACCACCCTCGGTGCCCCCGCTCTCACCGCGCCCGACCGTCCCGCCCGGACCTGGGAGGGACAGGCGACCGCCGACACCGTACGGGACTGGCGCGCGGCCGGCGCCGTACCGTCCGCGCTCACCCCGGACAACATCCAGGTCCGCAGGGTGGTCGGGGCCGGGCAGGTGTTCGACGCGGCGCAGCTCGCGGTGGGCGCGGCGTACGGGGTGCCGTACCGGGCGCTGCCGGAGTCCGGCGACGGATCGGCGGACGCGCTGGCCCGGGCCCGGCGGACCGAGCTGACCTGGCCGGGCAGCGCCCCCTCGCTGATGCTGCACAACGCGACCGGCGACGACGCGCTGTCCGCGTTCTTCCAGGACGCCATCGGCCCGCAGGGGTACCAGGTTCCGGGACTGACGGCGTCGGCGCCGCTGATCGGGGGTGCCCAGGGGACGCTGAGCGTGTACGCCCGGCCGGACCTGGGCGCCGCCCAGCTGCTGGCGGTGGCGCCCGCGGTGACGATGAGCGCGACGGCCGAGGCACCTTCGGCGCAGGAGGTGTCGTTCACTCAGAACCGCTCGACCGCCAGTACGTTCGCGCTCGGGTCGGCGACCGCCGCGGGCAGCGGCTCGGCGATGCCGACCGGAGGTGACAGCGCCGCCGACGCGGACGCCAGCAACGCCCGGCTCGCCTCAAGCGGCCACTACACCGCCAACCTCAAGCAGCCGGAGGGCCGGGCACTGCTGTTCGCGATCCCCACCGACTGGCTGGGGGTCGCCGAGGTCCGGCACGAGATCGGTGACAGCGCGATGGGCCGGGCGGCCCGCTCGGCGCTCGGCCCCTTCGGACGCGTGGACCCGGGGCCCCGGGCGGCGGAGGCACGGACGCAGGTGGTCGCCTGGGTGCACGAGGAAGCGGCCCGTGCCTGGGGCCTGATCGACGACTCCACCTTCCCCACCGAGGTGTCCGACGCCTGGGACACGGTGAAGAAGGCCCAGAACGCCTGGGTGGACGCGGACAAGGCGTACTGGCGGACCCGTCACGACCTCACCACCGCCCGCGCCGACCACCAGCGGCTGGTCACGCAGGTACGGCGCTCGGAGACGGCGGCGTCACAGCAGCCGGGAACGGGGCCTTCGCAGGCGACGGCGGCATCACCCGAGCCGGGGACAGGCCCCTCGCAGGCGACGGCGGCATCACCGGAACCGGAGACAAGCCCCTCACAAGAGCCCACAGCATCACCAGAACCGGAGACAAGCCCCTCGCAGGCGCCCGCGGCATCACCAGAACCGGGACTCGCGCAGGAGTCGGAACCCGCGCAGGAAACAGAACCCGCACCCGCCCCAGCCACCGCCCAGGAGGCCGAAGCCGCCGCCCTCGCCGCGCTCCTGTCCGCCGAGCGCGCGGCCGCAGGCGAGGTGCAGCGCCTCTCCGACCAGCTCGCCGCCGAGCTGGACACCGCGCGGGCCGCCGCCGCCGATTTCCACCGGGTCCGCTCCGAGACCGACCGGCTCACCCGCTGGCACCGGCTGCCGATGGGCCCGGCCCGCGCGGAAGGCGCCCCGGGGGAGAACGGCCCACAGGTGCGCGCCGAGGTGCCGAAGCCACCGGCCGTGTCGTACGCGGAGCCCGAGAAGGCGCCGGCGCGACCGGTCTTCACCGAAACCCCCGGTGAGGGCGGCGCACCCACCACCCTGACCTCCCCCGGCGGCACCGCCTACACCGTCCATGACGTGCCCCGGGACGGCGACGGCTTCTTCCACGCTCTCGACCGGGCCCTGCGCCGCACCGCGCCCGCCGACGCACGCGCTCTCCTGCCCGACGGCACCCACGGCACCCCCGGCGAGCGCGCGGCGGCCCTGCGCGCCCTGCTCGCCGACCGGCTCGCGGAACCGGACAACGCCGACCTGCTCGCCTTCGCCGTCCCCGACCCGCTGGACACCTTCTCCGCCGGGGAGCTGGCGGCGGCGGGCATCGACCCCGGCCAGGGCACGCCGGAGCGACGGGAGTTCGACGCCACCGGCCGGCTCTCCCCGTACCGGACACTCGGCGACGGCCTGCGTGCCGCGCTGGCGGACGCCCAGATCCGGCGCCCCGGTGCCGCGGCCGGGGACAGCGGCTGGGACCACGGGGCGATGGACGTCCTGCCGGCGCTGGCGGCGCGCACCTTCGGGGTACCGGTGACGGTGGTGGGTGACAAGGGCGCGTTCACCGAGTTCACGCCGGGCGCGGAGCAGTCCGGCGACAACACCCCGGGGGTCGTCCTCCAGCTCGCCGACCGGCACTATCGCGTGGCAGTCCCGGAGGGAACCACCGAGGACGCCGGCACGGATGAGCCCGGTGAGGCCGCTGCCCCGCAGGGCGGGACCGAGCCCGAGCCCGGGACCGTCGAACGCCCCGCCCACCCGGCCGTACCGTGGCGGACCGAGCCCTCGCCCGACCGCTGGCGGCCGTCGGCGGACGGCGCCACGGTCACCGCGCCCGACGGCCGCGCCCACGACCTGGTCGCACCGTCCTACGACGCCGGCGGCAATGGCTTCTGGGAAGCGCTGGCCCTCGCCGTCCCGGGTCGGGCCGGGCGCGACGACTCACGGATGTTCCTGGTCCGGCGTACGCCTCCGGCGGGCACGGCGCCGAGCCGGACCGTACGGCTCACCACGGCCGAACTCGCCCCGTTCCGCGCCACGCCCCGGCTGCGGCTGCTGCTGCGCGACCACGACGGTGTGGTCCCGCCGGACGCCGAACTCACCCCGCCCGAGGCCGCCGCCCTGGTGCGCGCGCAACTCGCGGCCGGCCGTGACTGGACCCCGGATCTCGAACGGGCCGCGGCGGCCATCGCGTCGGCGGAGTTCCGGGCCGAGGTCACCGTGGTCCACGAGGACGGCACGGCCGGCGCCCCGATCGCCCCGACCGCCCCCTCGGACGCGTCCGCCGTCTCCGGCGCCGAGGCCGCCGGGCCCCGCCGCGTCACCCTGTACCTCCGCGGCGGCGACTATCTCCTGGCCCGCCCGCAGTCCCCGCAGTCACCAGAGCAGCCGCAGCCGTCGCCGACCGACCCGCAGCCGTCAGCCGCCGACCTCGCGTCGGGCCCCGCGTCGGGCCCCGCGTCGGGCCCCGCGTCCGGCCCCGAGCCCGACCAGAGCGAGCCCACCCCCGAGCCCGAGCCCGGCCCCGACCAGAGCGGGCCGGCGCCGGATGACGCCGCCCAGCCCCCCGGCGAGCCCGGCGACGACCACGACGACGCCGCACCCCCGCCCACCACTCCCACCACACCTACCGCCCCCACCCCCCAGACGGCCCCCGTCACCGAACACACCGTCACCGAATCCCATCTCACCCCCGAGGTCCGGAACCTCCTGGACAGCGAGCTGGCATCGGCCACCGTCCAGGAGGCCGACGTGCGGGGCCTGGCGTATGCCTCCCAGGCCCGCACCTTCTGGATGCTCGCGGACTCCGCTCAGCCGGTGACGGACCTGGAGCTGAGCCCGCTGGACCGGGCCCGGCTGGTCCTGCGCCGCCCCGGACTCGCCCCTCGGGCGGCCCTGCTGCTCAGCGCCACCGTGTCCCCGCCGGGCGAGGCCATCACCCAGCCGACGGGGACACCCACCCCTGCCCCGGCGCAGACCCGCACTCCGGCACCCGAACGTCCCCTGCCACCCCTCCCGGCACCTGAACGCCCTCTGCCACCCCTCCCAGCACCCGAACGCCCCCTGCCACCCCTCCCAGCACCCGAACGCCCCCTGCCACCCCTCCCCACATCCGAACGTCCCCCCGTACCCACACGCCCCATACCCCCCACCCCACTTCCAGCCCCGGCGCCGACTCCCCAGTCCCCCGCCCACTACCCCTGGTTCGTCGACCACGGCGCTCTCGGCACGGTCGAGGTCACCGGTGTGACGGAGTGGGGTCAGGACCGGGCCGGGATGTGGGCGTACACCGTCGCCTCCCATCTGGGTGACCGGGACCTGCGGCGCGCGGTCGAGGCCGAACTGACGGCGGCCCTGCGCTCGGCCGATCCCGTGCAGTGGCAGGACCTGCTGTTCAAGGGCCGCTCGATCACGGTCGACGACCAGCTCGTCTGGATACGTCCTACCCTCACCGATGTCCGGCCCGCACCCGGCAAGCCCACCGCGCGGCAGGAGGGCGACCGGGAGTTCAGGTCGGCGCTCCAGGGCACCAACGCCACCCGCACCACCACCTCCACCACCGCCTTCGGCACCGGTTTCCGCACCGCACTGGACCTCGGCCTCGCCCATGCCGCCACCCTCTCCCCCGGCGTGCCGCGGTTCGGGGTGACCTGGTCGCAGTCGAGGGCGAGCGGGTGGGACCGGGCGGTGCGGAGCGTACGGGCCCCGGAACCGAACACCTTCTCGCCGTTCACTGCCGGTCTGCGGTTCCGGATGTTCGTGGACGGGGTGGAACAGGAAGGTGACGGCCAGGAGGTCGTCGTACCGCGTGAGCTGGATGTGGCCTTCCCGGTCGACCCGCTGTCGGTCACCCTCACCCCGTCGCCCGCCCCGGAGGTGACCGCCCCGGAGGTGCCCACTCCGCAAACGCCCACTCCGGAAACCGCCGTGACGGCGGCGTCCGCGCAGGATGCCGAGGACGCCCGGTACCAGCTCTCCACCCGCTCCGCCGAAGTGCTCAACGCGGTCGACACCACCCCCCTGGTCGCCGCGCTCCAGCAGCGGCTGCTGGAGGCCGGGCTGCCCGCCGGGACCGTCGCCGATGTGATGGGCCGGCTGGAGGAGCGGCTGAACGAGCGGGACGCCCGGTTGCGCGGCCGCTGGCTGCTGACCAGCGGCGACGCGACCGGCCCGATGGAGGCGGCGACACCGGGGCAACGCCGCAGGTTCCGGGGCTCGTTCACCGTGCGGGCCCAGATCGAGAGCCTGGAGTATCTGGGGGTCTCGGACGGCATGCGGGTGCAGACCCTGCAAGCGGGGTCGACGGCCTGGTCGTCGGGCCGGTCCGGGGCGGCGTCGGCGACGGTCGGACTGGGGCTGCTGATGACCGGGCTGACGTCCGGCGCCGGCCCGGCCGCCGGGCGGGGCCCGCATGTCGCGCTGAATCTGCGGGCCGGCCGGGGCGTCGGTCACGAACTGACCACCGCGGCCAGCCACGTCGCCCTGGGCCATACCCATCAGCCCCAGGTCCGGTACGCGGCGGGGCTCAGCCTCTCGGTGGAGGTGGACTCACCCACCCACCCGGGCATCGGCACGGTGACCCGGACCGTCCGGGCCGAACTCGGCGTGCCGTGGCACGGACGGCCGCAGGCCGCCGACTTCGAGCAGCGCGTCCTGGGCTCCGTACACACCCCGCGCTTCCGCCCACCACAACCACCGGATGCAACCGACCTGGCAGACACCGTGGACACGACAGGTGCGCCGGTCGGGCCCGTGGCCGCCCTCCCCCATGTCCGGGCGCTGCTGGCCGCCTCCGGGACCGCTCCGGTGCGGGACTTCACGCGTCCGGCACGGCTGGACGCACCGCTGCCCGCGCCCCATCCGCAGGAGCCGCTCGTGCTGGCGGCGCGCAGGGGTCTGGGTTTCGCGATGCCGTTGTCCCTGCCGGGTGCCGAGCTGGTACAGGCCCAGCTCCGCGCGGCGCTGGAGCCGCAGCTGGGGCGGCGGGCCGACCGCAGCGGGCTTGACCGAATCCTGGCGTCGCACTTCGGGCGCCCTCAGCTTGAGCAGAACATGGCCCAGTTGACGGCGGAGGGCGGCATCGCCCACACGGTGACGGTGGCCGGGCGGGCCTTCGAGCTGTCGGTGCGGGGTCATCTGCGCGAGCGACTGCCCGGCGATCTCACGCTCTCCATGGACGTGGACCGGGTGATCGGCAGCGGTACGGGCACCTCGGGCACCAGGGGCGACGGGTGGAGCGTCCGGCCGAGCCTCGGTTTCGCGGCCCAGGTCGGCATCGAGAACGTGGCCGTGCTGCGGATCGGGGAGTTCTCGCTCTTCGCCGACCACGAGCGCGCCCGGCAGGAGGCGTTCACCGGCGGCAGTCGCAGCAGCCGCCGCCTCAAGACCAGGGGCGCCGTCCACCAGCAGGTCTACGACGTGGTGTACGAGCTGTCCGCGATCCCGCTGCGGACCACCGCGCAACGCGTGCTCGGGCGCGCTCCGGGGCCGGAGACCGGTGAGACCTGGTGGATCGACCGGCCCGGGGAGACCGTGGCGCAGATCGGGGTGCCGAAGTCGTTCGTCCCGGCCCTGCCCGTCACCGTCGAGGAGCGGGACGGCATCGGCACGATCCAGCAGCTGACGGACTGGCCGGCCCGCCCCGGGGCTGATTCCGCCGGTCAGGACGAGGTACCACCGCTCGACCTCACCCACGGCGGCACGGCGGGCATCGCCGCTGCCTTCGTCGCCGTACCCGAACTGGGCCGCGCGGCGGCGGAACTGTACGCCTCCCTGAACAGACTGCCCGGCTCGTGGGCGTCGACCCCGGCCGCCCGGACCCCGGTCATCGCCCGGCTGGGATCCGCCGAGGATCTGTCCGCCCACCTGGACCAGTTGGTCACCCCCGACGGCCTGGAGCTGGACCTGCCCCCGCACCAGGGCCACCAGCACTCACTCAGGCTGCGCGTGCGGGCCTACGACCCGGACGACCTCGGCGCCACGGCGGGCGTGGACGTCATCCACACCTATGACGCCGACGCCGGCCAGGCTTCCCGCCGCACGGTGAGCACCGGGGCAGGGGCGAGCGTCTCCGCCGGTGTCTTCAGCACGGTGGGGCCGACCGGGACCGAGCCGGGATCCACCGCGGGGACAGCGGCGGCCGAGCCTACCGCCGTGGGCCCCCGGGACGCCGAGGCGTTCGCCGGGATCGGTGCGAAGGGGGCGCTGTCGCGCGGCTCGGGGCAGACGCTGAACCCCTCGGAGCGGACCCGGACCAAGGGGACGTACAAGGAGAAGCAGCATCTGGTGCGTGCCACACCGGTGTTCGAGCTGACGCTGACTCGCTGGAAGGGCCGCCGGTCCCAGGAGCGGTCGACGTATCTGCGCGTCGAGCGGGGTGTGGACCTCATCGTGCCGTCACGCACCTTGGAGGAGTTGCGGCCGCGGGCGGTTTCGGCCGCGGCCACCACCCAGGCGCCGGCACCCGCCCGCGACCATCTGCTCCCCGCCCTGGCGTCCGGCCTCGCTCATGTCGAGCGGCTGCGCGGCGATGCCGTCCTGGCGGCCATCGTCTCCACCCTGCGCGAGCGGGGCGTCCTGCCCCCCGAGGGTGAGACCACCGCCGCGGCGCCCCGGCTGCTGGTCCGCGCCCTGCGCGCCACCTTCTCCGGGAAGGCGCTGGAGACCCGGTTGCAGGCCGTCACCGGCACCGGCCTCGAACAGTGGCTGCCGGTCACCGGCTTCGGCGGCAGTGTCTCCTACGTATGGGTACGGGTCACGGCGGAGCTGGAGCCCGCCCACGGCCACCGGACCCGGACCGATGTCAAAATCACCTCGGGCGTGGCCGCGTCCACGACGGCCGGCGTCCAGAGCAGCCGCCTGGGCAACGTCTCGGCCGGCCTCCAGGCCCGCGTGCGGGGCCCCTTCGACGCCGGCCATGAGGGGTACACACTCGTCGCCGACTATCTCCGCTCCGCCGGCCACAACCGGGGCGAGAACCGGTTCGACTCGGAGGTGTACGAGGTCGACGCCAAGGACACGGTGGAGGAGTTCGACCACGGGCTGCGGTTCACCGTACGGATCGGGCGCACGGTGGAGCCGCCACCGGCCATGGACCTCGTGGTCCGCGCGGCGCGAAGCACGGTGCTGGGCGCGGCCCATCATCTCTTCGACGCGCGGGACACGGTGGCGTCGGCCCTGCGCCGGTACCGCGCGTGGACCTGGCAGGAGTCCCACGAGGTGCGGGGCGAGGCCCGGTTGATCGTGCCGACGCATCTCACGATGGCCCGGGAACCGGTGGCCCCGTCCCCCGCCGCCACCCCCGCTGACGGCGCCATCCCCGCTGCCTCCGCTGACAGCGAGGGTCCGCGCTGGCTCACCGCAGCCCCCGCCCGGGAGCCGCTGCCCGAGGCACTGACCCGCGCCCTGCATCCGCACCTGGCCCCGCTGGCCGCGGCGGTACGGCAATGGGCCGCCCTCGCCGCGTCGCCCTCGCGCCGTACGCCCGATCTGACCGCCGAGGGGGTCTGGGAGGTCGCCGACCTGGACTTCACCACCGTCGCGGGCCGCCGGTACGCCCACTTCACCACCGACGGCATGCTCCGGGCCAACATCATCGCGCTGCTGGAGCATGGCTACACCGTGCCGGCCGGCGGCAGCGAGGTCACCGTCGGCGTACGGCTGGACCGGGCCACCGTCGTGGGGCCCGCCGAGGGGGTGCCCTTCGAGGCGGCGCGTTACGGGTTCACCGAAACCGCGCTCAGCGCCTCGGACTCGGCGGCCTCCGGCTGGTCCGCCGGCCTCGGCCCCCGAGCGGCCTGGGACGGCCCGGCCGGTGCCGTCAACTATGGCGAGGCGCTGCTCTCCCTCGGCGGCGCACAGTCCCAGAGCCTCGCCTTCCGCGACACCACGGCCGACGAGAACCCACGCACCGGCAAACGCTCGCGTACCTTCCGCCACTACGTCTTCGACACGACCCTGACCTTCACGGGACCGCACCGCACGCTGGAGACGAGCGTGCGCGGCGGGCTGTTCGCCATGGTGCCGGTGACGGCGCAGGGGCTGGACGCGGTGCCCCCGGCGCTACGGGGCGAGGAGGCGCCACCGCCGGAGCTGACCCCGGCACCGGCACCGAACACACGCAACAGCGCGACCTCGCCCTACTTCCACCCCGTGCCCCCGGGGCTGGCGGAGTCCCCCGGCTCCCTGGTGTACAACCGGCCCGGGGAGCACCTCTACCACTGGTCCGAGCGGCCCCCCGAGGACGTGTTCGTTTCCGGCTTCCCCGTGCCCGGCGAGCGCCCCGCCGTCACCCTCGACGCCTGGGTCAGAGGAACCGCCCGCGACCGGTTCGTGAGCACCACCCGCCTGCCCTACTCGGTCTTCCGCGGCCGGCGCTACCGCTATCTGCTCATCCCCCACAGCAACCTGGCGCCACTCGGCGTCGACGTCAACGCGACCTATGCCCGACGAGGCAGGCCATCCCCGATCCCCGGTGAGCAGGAGGTCGTCTTCCCGACCGGTCTCGCCCCGGCGGCGGTGAACAGCGTCTGGGACCGCGTCGAGCAGCGCACCGGCTGGTGGGACCCCAGCGCGCAGCGGGTCATCTGGCAGCCCGGCCCGGGTACTGCCTGGCAGCCCCCCCACCTCGCGCCCGCGTCGATGACCAACAGCGCCCCCGGCCGACGCTTCCAGTTCCGCCCCACCGCAACCGATTCCACCCCGTTCAGCCCGTACACCACCACCCCTTACGCACCCACTCCGAGCGCAGCGCCCCGCTACCGGCCCCAGACCCCCGCCGCGGCCCCGGGCCCCTCCCAGCCCCGCCGCCCACTGCCGACCCCCCAGGCACCACCACCCGCGTCCCGCCCACGATCCAGCAGTCAGGCACCCCCACCCACACGCCGCCCACGAGCCACCAGTCAGCCACCAGCACCCACGTGGCGCCCACAACCCATCCCCCAGCCACCCCCACAACCCACGTGGCGCTCACAACCCACGTCCCGCCCGCTACCCACCCCCCAGCCACCCCCACAACCCACGTGGCGCTCACAACCCACGTCCCGCCCGCTACCCACCCCCCAGCCACCCCCACAACCCACGTGG
>NZ_JBHTZD010000001.1:334870-340228 GCF_042790455.1 Streptomyces sp. NPDC056734 | reverse complement strand
ACGTGGCGCCCACAACCCACGTCCCGCCCGCTACCCACCCCCCAGCCACCCCCACCCACACGCCGCCCACGAGCCACCGGTCAGCCACCAGCACCCGCAGGGCGCCCCCTACCCACCCCCCAGCCACCACCCACACGCCGCCCACGATCCACCAGTCAGCCACCAGCACCCACACGCCGCCCACTGCCCCAGCCCCAGGCCTGGGCTCCGGCTCCGGTCCCGCGGTTGCGGACCCCGGCGACGCCCTATCCATTGGTCCATCAGATCCGGCGAGAGGACGGCACGGTGATCGGTATGGCGTCCTTCTCCGCCCTCGACTGGAGCCACCGGAGCGCGCTGTACTCACATCTCCACATGATCGACTATCAGGAACGGCAGCCGCTTGAGGCCGATGAGGTGGACCACCAACTCGACCGCTGGCCCGAGCGGACCCGGTTCGCCACCGGGAACCGGCTCCTGCCCTGGAACGGCACCGATCCGGTGTTCTACGCCTCCCACGGTGACCCAGGGGCTCTCGGCATCCCGCAGTCGGACGGCAGCGAGCAGGAACTCGATCCCAGGGCGGGGGCCGCTTTCGTGCGTTCCCTGACGGCCGCACTGCGGCCGACCCGCCCCCTGGTCATGCTCTCGTGCTATTCGGGCGCCTTGTCCGGCCGTGCGGATCCCCTGGCCGAGCCACCGATCGCCCAGCACGTGGCCAACGAGACGGGCCGCCGGGTGTGGGCGGCCACCTCCAGCACGGGTGTCCACCACGATATTTCGGTGGATATCTGGGACAGCGTGAGCGGTCCCGGCGCGTTCGTCGACTTCGTTCCCGATCCCGCCGGCGCGAACCTGGACCAGTTGGCGTCCGGGCCGCTGCGCATGCCCCCGGATGTTGACCCCAGCGTGCGGCGCACCTACGCCCTGCGTCTTTCCCGGCTGCTGCGGTACGCCCTCGGAACTCAGGTGGAGAGAGACCCTCACTACCAGTCCCTGGCCACGGGCCTCGCCGCCGTCGACCGGCTGCGCCCCCGCGAGCGGAGCTTCAGGGACGGCCCGATGACCCTGCCGCTGCTGAGGGCGATCACGGCCGCGGTACTCGGTGGGCCGGGCGCCGACCGGGTGACCGACGACGACCACCGGGAGCTGTTCTCCTTCACCCTCCAGCACCTCACCCTCGTCCCGACGGCGGACCTGCACGCCCTCGCCAGGGCCTACGCCCGCACACCCCGGGGCATCTCCCGCCGCCAGCCCCCGACCTCACCCCAGCCGCAACGCCGCCCGACGCAACAGCAACGGTCCCCGGCAGAGCCGTACGGGCCACTCCCGCACCCGATCAGAGGACGTCGATGACCACCCCGGACCCACCCCCTTCCCCACCCACACCCCCTTCCCCACCGGTCCCCGAAGACATCCGGGCGGCGGCACGGCTGGCCCCCGATCACTGGCTGGGGGTGGTGGACCCGGCCTGGGACGCGCAGACCGCGCCGCCGCGTTGGGCCGTGGTGGGCGAGTGGCGCTCGGGTGCCTCGGGTGAGGTCGAGGAGTGGCGGGCCAATCCCGAGTACCGTCCCTCACCGCTCGCGCTGGGCTGGCCGGTGCCCACGGACGCGGTGGACGCCGCCGTGCAGGCGCTGGTGACCGGGTACGACACGGTCGACGCGGTGCTACGGGCGCTTTCCGAGGCAGAGTTGCTGGTACTGCGGGCGCCGCAAGGCGAACCGCTGACCGCACTGGGCCAGGACGGCGGCCTGCTGGCCCCGGCCTACACCGCGCCCCAGCACCTCCACGCCGCCGGTTTCCTGGCCCACGACCTCGTGACGGCCAGGGAACTGGCCCGGGTACTAGCCCCATCGGACACCTACCTGCTGCTGAACCCCGCGGGCCCGGCCTCCCTCTCCCTGAAGCCCGGCGAACTCCTCGCCTCCGAGGAGCAGCCCGCCGAGGACCCCCCGGTTCCTCCCGTCTGACGGTGGGCCGCGCGACGCCAGATGGCGTCGGTGATCACCAGGAGGACCGGCCCCGGCCGGTCGCAGAACCGGGCGGCCGTGGCCGGGGTGGTGGTCCTGGTCCTGCTCCCACGCTCCAGGACTACTTCCTACGGCGAGCCTCAACTCCGAGTACGGTCCCCAGACATACCGCTCCGGCGACCATCGAGCCGAAGAAGACCCCCTCGAAGAGCACGCTGTTCGCGCCCTCGACCGTGCCGTCCGCGTGCGTGCACGACTTCTCGAAGGGGAAACTCGCCGTGTGCAGGTCTTCACAGCGATTGTGGAGATCCTCGTGGACCACGCTCGCATTGATCCAGGACAGCGCCCACAGCAGGAGGAAGACCCCGGTGAAAGCGCAAACGGCTCCCCACAGCCTGTTCAGCCGGGCATCGCCCATGCCGGTGCTCATCACGCGGCGGAGCGTATCGTGCCCGCCCTGACACCTGCTCAGGCCCGGGCCGTGGCCCACGCGCGGGCCTTCTCGACCGGCGACACCTCGTACTCGTCCTCGACGGCTCGGGAGATCAGGTGGCAGAACAGGTAGCGCTGGAGGGGGGTGAGGCCGAGCCGGGCGAGGTGGGCGTAGAGCATGTTGATGGCCAGGCGGTGGGTGAGGAACCAGGGTGAGCGAAGGACCTCGGTCGTGTAGCGGCCGGTGGCCAGGAGGATCTCGTGGAAGTCGACGGTGTGCTGCTGGACCATCTCCGGCTCCGGTTCGGCCGCGTCCAGATCGATCTGCCCTGTGACGATCAAGGGAGTGGCGATCTCCTTCTGCCGTGCGACGAGTTGGAGCCACTCCTGGACGTACGGCGGTGCGCGGTGCTCGTCCACCTGGGCCACCCGGTCGCGGACGAGGGCGCGCAGCGGTTCGGCCTGCCGCCGGTAGGCGGTCTCGAAACCCGCCCGGACGCCGTCACGGTCCTCGCAGTAGGAGCAGAACGCATCCGCGTGCGACCGGAAGGACATGTAGCCGCGTGAGATCGGTGGAACGCTGGTGTGCGCGAAGGCGATCATCAGGTCCAGGGCGACCTGGAACAGGCTGAGGTCACCGCGGCGGATGGCCGCCAGGGTGGGGAACGCCAGCGCCGTGCTCTCGGCGTGGAAGGCGTCCAGGAGATCGATGAGCCGCTGGCTGCCGAGCACATGCCGACGGTCCTCGTACGGCTCGGTCTGGAGGGTGTTGTCCGGGTACCAGGGGCCCAGTGGGCCGTGGTCGCTCTCGCGGACGGCGAGCAGCCGTTGCCGCGCGAGGGCGGCGGACTCGTCGAGGATCGTGGTGGACGGGTGATCGCGCAGATGGCGGGCGAGCCGCTCGGTGGCCGCCGGCAGGACCTCGGCCCGCCAGCTGTCGTCGCCGACACGGAGATTGACCCGTAGATGGGGGCCGCGCCGCCAGTGCCGGACGATGTACGGCTGCTGTATCCGGTCGCCCAGATCGGCCAGCAGGGGACGGACGGCGTCGAGGATGAGGTCGTCCTTGGCCGGGTCGTAGTAGCGGATCTGGATGCTGCGCCAGCGGGTCATCGGGGCTCCTTGAGGTCGAGGAAGGTCATGGCGGTCAGATAGCGCAGATGGGCTTCCTGGGGGCTGGACAGACCGAGCCGGTTGCAGAGCAGGTGGACACAGCGCAGCAGCAGGATCAGCACGTCACCGTGCGGGTCCGGGCCCGGGTGGAAGGACGAGTCGGCGGGGGCGGGATGAAAGCGGCCGTCCGCGCGGAGGGTGAGGATCTCGCGGTGCAGGGTGCCGATGGAGCGGGCCCACGCGCCGAGGAGGCCGTGCGGTGCCGGGTCGGCCGCGATCCGGCGGCAGCGGGCGGCCTGGGCGCTCAGCGCCGTACGCTGCCGGGTGAAGGCGTCCGCCCGGCCGGCCCGGGCGGTGGCCGGGGGGTCCCAGCGGTCCCGGGTCCGCTCCAGTGCGCCGCCGATCCGGTCGTGTCCGGGATCGCACACCGTCAGGGCGAGCATCAGCGCGGCGAGCGCGAAGCCGAGCCGGCGTTCGGGGTCCTCGGTGTGCCCAAGGACGGCCAGGGCGATCCGGCTGGAGTCGGTGAAGTGACGCTCGACGGCGTCGGTCGCCTCCGGCCCCCCGAAGACCGCGTACTCGGGTCGGTAGGGGATGTCCTCCACCGTGTCCGTGTGTCTCAGCCGCCGGTCGTAGTACGGCAGTTCCTCGGCCCGCGCCAGGCTCCGCGCGGCGAGGGCGTAGCGCTCGGGGTCCCAGCTCGCGGTGGTCGGGTGCGCGGCCAGGTGCCGTTCCAGCGCGGTCCTGGCCCGGTCCCCGACCCGTGCGCCGTCGACGGGCCGCAGCCGCAGCCGCAGATGCGGGCCGCCCTCCCAGTAGCGCAGGAAGAAGTACCGGTCGAGCAGCCCGTCGGCCTCCAGTGAGCGGACCAGGGTGCCGACGGTCTCGACGATCAGCAGGTCGGTGCCGCCCCGGTGGAAGACATGCAGGGAGGTCCATGCCTCGGTCATCTCACTCCTCGGGCGGGCTGGTGAGTTCGATGACGAACTCGGTGACATGACGCCCGTGTTCGCCCAGGTCGGTGACCGTCGTGAGGTCGGGCAGCGGCTCGTGGAAGACGACGCAGGAGCCGCCCTCCCCAAGCCGCCGGCCGAGCAGCGCGACCAGCGAGGGGTCGGCGAGGTCGAGATAGGTCGGCTTGGCGAGCCGGGCCGTTTGCCAGGGGTCCTCGCACCATGACTCGGGGTCCAGCAAGGACACGAAGCAGCGGGCCGGAATGCCGTGGTCGGCGAAGAACGCGGCGAGATCGAGCAGATGGGACGCCTCCGGTTCGCCCTTGCCCCGGCGGGGCACCGCCGCCGACGGCACGTACCAGGCGGCGCGGGCCACGACCACCCGTCCGACCTCGACCCGGGGGGTGCGCACCACGTCCTGGGGTGTGTGCTCCGGTGGTGGGGAGAAGAGCGCCCAGGTCGGGACGGTGGTGCCGGGCAGGTCGCCGAACAGCTGGAACAGCAGCCGGGCCGTGGGCGGCAGGAACAGCGCCGCCATCATCCCGGTGTGCACGGGATGCACCCGGCTGCCCTCGGCGTCCAGCAGGACGAGGTGACCGGTGCCGGGATCGTGGCGGACGGCCAGGTCCCGCAGGGGGATGCGGTCGGCGGCCGGGCGGGCGGAGACGACCCCGGGGTAGTCGATCTCGTAGGGCGCGGCGGGCGAGCGCAGATTGACGTTGGTGCCGAAGCTTCCCGAGATCTCGGCGAGATGTGCGGCGCCCCGGGCTGCGGTCGGGTCGCCGCTGTCGTCGCCCGGGCCGGCGGTCGGGTCGCCGCTGTCGTCGCCCCGGTCGGCGGTCGGAGCGCCGCTCCCATCACCCCGGCCGACAGTCAGGTCACCGCCCCCATGACCCGGGCCCACAGCC
>NZ_JBHTZD010000001.1:322600-334772 GCF_042790455.1 Streptomyces sp. NPDC056734 | reverse complement strand
ACAGGTCGCCACCCCCATCACCCCGGCCCACAGCCAGGTCGCCACCCCCATCACCCCGGCCCACAGCCAGGTCGCCACCCCCATCACCCGGGCCGGCGATCGGATCGCCGCACCTGTCACCCCGGCCCACGGTCAGGTCACCGCCCTCGTCGCCCCGGCCGGCAATCGGCGCGCCGCCCCCATCACCCCGGCCCACGGTCGGATCGCCGCCCCCGTCACCCCAGCCAGCAATCGGCGCGCCGCCCCCATCACCCAGCAGGCGGTGAACCCGGCTGCGCATCGCGCCATGTCCGACCGCGACACCGTTGAGCACCAGCCGTACCGGCCGCTCGGCGGCCAGTTGGACGAAACAGGCCAGCGAGCGCACCGGCTGTCCCGACCGCCAGCTGTCCAGCAGGGAGGGGTCCAGGCGGACCGTCCCGTCGGGATCGGGCCGCCGATCGCGCAGCGCGGCCGAGACCCGCTCCCGCGCCTCCTGGAACGCGCGCACCTCGGCGACCTCGCTCGGCCCGGTCGTCGTCGCCCGGTACAGCAGGGCGTGCAGTTCGGCGGCCGGGGTGCCGGGCCGCTCATCGCCCGCGAGTTCGGCCAGCGAGCGGTGGAAACGCCCGAACGGGACGACGGCACCCGCGCCGAACCGTTCGGCGAACAGCCGCCCGACGAGCAGCCGGGTGGCCGCGTTGCGCTGGAACCCGCCGAGGAACCGGCGTACCGCGTGCAGTTCCTCGATCACCGGGCGCCATGCCTGCGCGCCCAGGCGCAGCGCGGGTGAGCGGAAGACGGCGTTCTCGTGGAAGAGGTTCTTCTCCGGCAGCCGCTGGCCCGCGGACAGTTCCCTCAGCGCGGCGCGGACCCGCGTATGGACCGCCGCCCGGTCAGCGGCGTCCGCATAACCGGCGAGGGCCTCGTCCACGTCCGACAGCGCCTTGGCGACGGGGTGCGGGGCGAGACGGGCCGCGAGGTCGGCCAGCGGGGACAGCGACTGGTCGGCGACCGGCGGATGCACCTCCAGCAGGCCCATTCCGGTCAGCCGGTCCAGCACATGGGCCGGGATCCCCAGCCGCTCACGGACGTCGGCGACCCGGTGCCGGGACCCGTCGCCCAGCGTCTCCAGCAGCAGCCGCAGATCGTCGGTGGCGACGACACTGTCGTATCTGTCCTCGGTCCGGCTCAGGAACCACAGGCGGCCCCCGTCCTCGGCCAGGCTCGGGGTGGTCCTGATCTCGAACGACCCGGCGAGGCCGGGGTCGGTTTCCGCGAGCCGGGTCAGCAGCGAGCGCAGCAGCCCGGCGCTCGGCTCGACCGCGCTGTGCCACTGCCACGGTCCCCGCCAGCGGACCGCCTCCGCGTCCGGGGCCCACCGGCCGAGCCCTGTCATGGTGAAGGTCGCGTGCGGGCTGGTCTTGGCGACGACCCGCGCCAGATATTTGACCAGGCGTGAGGCGACCTTCGGCGGCGGGACGGTGCCGGGCGGGGAGGCGAGCCATCGGCGCAGCGCCGACGACAGCACGGGGCTGGCCTGGAGCAGACCATGGGCGAAGACATCGGTGGCGACCCAGCGGCGCAGCACCTCGTTCTTGGCCCGCCGTTCCCGCTCCAGCACCTCGGGCAGGGCCGTGATCAGCCGGTCGAGCCGGTCGTGGTCGGCCAGCCAGCGCGCGAGCCGGTCCGCGAGGGCGGGCTCCAGGGGGAGGGCCAGCAGGGCGGCCGGCGGGCGGCGCGTCCGGTACAGGGCCCTGCGCAGACCGACCAGCCGCGGTTTCAGCGGTCCCGAGGCGAGCCCGATGGGTCCTTCCAGGGCGACCGCGAGATCGCGACCGGCTCGGACGAGCCGGTCACGATCCGCGATGATCTCCTGGACTGACCGCCACGTGGCAGTGCACCTCAACTCCTCAAGGGCGGACACGGGCAGCGCGGCGATCCTGGCCACCACGACCCCGTCCACCCCGGGCACCTGTATCACGTCAGTCACTGAGATCCGGCGTCCTTGGTTGTCAGACGAGCCAGCTCTTGCCTGACGGCGATCCCGAGGCGCCTATCTCGGTGTTGCCGAGGCCCACCGACACGGCGTCCAGCAGCCCGTCGGTGCCCGGAAGCTCGATCGACACAACGTCCAGCTCCCCGAGGTCCAGCTCCTTGTGCACATCCATTTCGGGCATGTCTTCCTCCAGTTGGATCGGGCTTGATCCTTGCTGGAGGTGCCTACCCAGGGAGCCGGGCCGAGTCCGGGTGTGATGCCCTTTCGGGCAGGAAGTCCGGGCGAAACGGGTACGGCCGGGCCGCGCGGCAGGCTCCCCGCCCCGCGGTTCCGCGACAATGCCGGACGCGTCGATGCGTCCCGCCCGGGCGGCCACACCTGGGTGCGGGTAACCGCTCGGGGACGGGGCTCGTGGGCCGTGTGTTCAGTCGGCGGGCCGCAGCAGCGGGCGCTGGCCCGTCTTGTGGGTCTCGTACGTCCCGCGGGCCGCCGTCGTCGAGGGCAGTGACGCCACCTCGGCCACCGGTACGTCCCACCAGGCGCCGGAGGCGGGTGACGCGGACAGCGGGTCGGTCTCGATGTGGACCACGGTCGTGCGTTCACTGGCCAGGGCCCTGGCGAACGCCTTTCGGAAGGCGTCGGTGCCCGAGGCGCGGATGACGTCCGCGCCCAGGCTCGCCGCGTTGGCGGCCAGGTCGACGGGAAGGGTGCCGCCGTCGTGCCGGCCGGTGTCCTCGTCCCGGTAGCGGTACCGGGTGCCGAAGCGTTCGGACCCGAGGGACGCGGAGAGCGCGCCGATGGAGGCGTAGCCGCGGTTCTCCACCAGGACGATGACGAGTTTGAGGTGCTCGGCGACGGCGGTGGCGATCTCCTGGGCCATCATCAGATACGAGCCGTCGCCGACCAGGACCACCGCCTGCCGGTCGGGGGCGGCCATCTTCACGCCGAGGCCGCCCGCGATCTCGTAGCCCATGCAGGAGTAGCCGTACTCCACGTGGTAGCCCAGCGGATCGCTGGGGCGCCAGAGTTTGTGCAGGTCGCCGGGGATCGAGCCGGCGGCGGAGATCACCACGTCACGGTCGTCCATGGCGTCGCGGATCGCGCCCAGGATCTCGCTCTGGGCGGGCAGCGGGGTGTTGGCGCGGGTGAAGGCGGTGTCGACCTGCTCGTCCCAGCGGCGGACCAGTTCGGCCGTCCGCGCGCGGCGGGCGTCGGTGACGGTGTGCCCGGCCAGCGCGCGGGCCAGTGCCTCGACACCGGCGCGGGCGTCGGCCTGGAGCATCAGCCCGGCCTGTTTGGCGGCGTCGAAGGAGGTGATGTTGAGGTTGATGAAGCGGACGTCCGGGTCGGCGAAGAGGGTGCGGGAGGCGGTGGTGAAGTCCTGCCAGCGGGTGCCGATGCCGAGGACCACATCGGCCTCGCGGGCCAGGGTGTTGGCGGCCTCGCTGCCGGTGTGGCCGATCGCGCCGGCCGCGGCCGGGTGGCCGTGGGGCAGCGCGGCCTTGCCCGCCTGGGTGACCGCGACCGGGATGCCGGTGGCGGCGGTGAGACGGGCCAGTGCCTCGGTGGCGTCGGAGTGGATCACACCGCCGCCGGCCACGATCAGCGGGCGCTCGGCGTGGCGCAGCAGCCGTACGGCCGCGGCCAGCGCGGACTCGTCGGGAGCGGGGCGGCGTACGTGCCATACGCGGCGGGCGAAGAACTCCTCGGGGAAGTCGGCCGCCTCGGCCTGGACGTCCTGCGGCAGGCAGAGGGTGACCGTGCCGGTCTCGGCCGGGTCGGTCAGTACCCGCATCGCCTGGGTCGCGCTGGAGAGGAGCTGTTCGGGGCGCCAGACGCGGTCGAAGTAGCGGGACACCGGGCGGAAGACGTCGTTGACGGTGAGGTCACCGGCGTGCGGCAGCTCCAGTTCCTGGAGGAGGGGGCTCGCGGCGCGGGTGGCGAAGGTGTCGCCGGGCAGGAGCAGGACGGGCAGCCGGTTGATGGTGGCCAGTGCCGCGCCGGTGACCATGTTGGTGGCGCCGGGGCCGACGGAGGTGGTGCAGGCGAGGGTGGAGAGGCGGCGGCGGGTGCGGGCGAAGGCGACGGCGGCGTGCACCATGGCCTGCTCGTTGCGGGACTGGTAGTAGGCCAGATCGTCGGGCTGCTGGAGCAGCGCCTGTCCGATTCCGGCGACATTGCCGTGGCCGAAGATGCCGAAGCAGCCCTCGATCAGCCGGTGTTCGACGCCGTCGCGCTCGGTGTACTGCTGGGCGAGGAACGACACCAGTGCTTGGGCGGTGGTGAGCCGGCGGGTGGTCATCGGGGTCCCTCCGCGTCGCACAGGGGCACGCGCGGGTCGGTGTCCATGCCCTGCCAGGAGGCCCGTACCCAGTGGTGGGCGGGGTCGTCGCAGCAGGCCATGGTCCGCTCGGGGTGCGGGCCCGCCAGGACGTTGAGGTAGTACATGGGGTAGCCGGGGGCGGCCATCGAGGGGCCGTGGTAGCCGCGGGGCACCAGGACCGCGTCGCCCTGGCGGACCTCTTCGAGGACGTCGATGCCGTCGGCGTACACCCGCTGGTAGCCGATGGGGGCGGTGCCGGGACCACCCCTCGTGCCCAGTTCGAAGTAGTAGATCTCTTCGAGCACGGCTTCGTCCTCGCCCGGCTCGTCGTGCTTGTGCGGGGGGTACGAGGACCAGTTGCCGTCCGGGGTGAGGACCTCCACCGCGACCAGCCGGTCGCAGGGGAAGCCCTCGGGGGAGGCGAAGTTGTTGACCTGGCGGGTGGCGTTGCCCGCGCCCCGGGTCTCCACGGGGACGTTCTCGGCGGGTCCGTAGGCGGGTTCGAGGCGTCGTTCGCAGCGGGCGGCGGGCAGCGCGAACCGTCCGCCCGTAGCCGAGTGGACGGTGACCTGCGCGTCGCGCGGGGCGTAGGCGAAGTCGGTGACGCGGGTGAACACGTCGGTGCGGCCGGCCAGTTCGAAGGCGTGGCCGTCGATGGTGACGTGGCAGGCACCGGCCAGCGGCAGCACGATGCACTCGCTGTCGCCCGTGGTGAACCGCGCGCTGTCGCCGGGCGCCAGTTCCAGCACCCGCAGCGAGCTGTAGGTCCAGCCCGCTTCCTCGGGGGTGATCGTCAGCGCGAAGCCGTCCGTGCCCGCCGTGCCGGCGGGCAGGTGGAGGGAGCCGGTCATCGGGTGTCCTCGTCCCGGCCCAGCAGGGAGACCGCCGTGTCGATCGCGGCGCGGACGTCGCCGTCGGCGGGGAAGAGCATGGTGCGGCCGATGATCAGTCCGCGGACGTGCTCGATCCGCAGGGCCTTCTGCCAGGAGGCGTACATCGCGTCCGGGTCGCCGCCGCCCTCGCCGCCCAGCAGCAGGGTCGGCATGGTGGTGGAGGCCATCATCCGCTCCATCTCGTCCACCACCGGCACCTTCAGCCAGGTGTGGGCGGAGGTGCGGCCCAGGCCCTGGGCGATGTTGTTGGCCCAGATCTGGGCGTCCGGTTCCAGGATGTTGCGGACCCTGCCGTGCTCGCGCACCGACTTGAAGGGTTCGACCAGGGCCATCAGCCGCCGTTCGGCGAGTTCGTTGATGGCCTGGGCGGTGCCGGTCAGCGTCGCCGCGGTGCCCTGCTCGGCGGGGTCGATGCGGAGCAGCATCTTGCCGCCGTCCAGGCCGCCTTCGGCGATGCCCCGGGCGTCGTAGCCGCCGAAGCGGTCGTCGAGTTCGAAGGAGGCGCCGGGCAGTCCGCCGCGGTTCATGGAGCCCAGCACCAGCTTGCCGTCGAGGGCGCCCAGCAGCATCAGGTCCTCGACCAGGTCGGCGGTGCCGAGGAAGCCGTCCACGCCCGGCCGGGACAGCGCCACAAGGCAGCGGGCCAGCAGTTCATGGCGGTCCCCCATGGCCGTCGGGTCGCCGCCGGCCGCGACCGCGCCGCGCGCCGGGTGGTCGGCGGCCAGGATGAACAGCGGCCGGGCGAGCTGTGCCGTGTCGAACCGGGGGCGGGCCGCGGCGGCCCGGCGGATGGCGTCCGGGTCGGTCAGCCGCAGGTGCGCCACCGCGGCGAGGTCGGCGGCGGGGCGGGTGGTGGTGATCACTGCTGTGCTCCAGGGCTGGTACGGCGGCCGGCCAGCAGCCGGTCGATCTCTTCGGGGGTGGGCATGGCGTCCGCGCAGGAGTGGCGGGAGGCGACGATCGCCCCGGCGGCGTTGGCGTTCTCCAGGATCCGGGTCAGCGGCAGTCCGGCGGTCAGTCCGGCGACCAGCGCTCCGCCGAAGGCGTCGCCCGCGCCGAGCCCGTTGACGACGTCCACCGGCACCGGCGGCAGCACCACGCTCTCGGTGGCGGTCCGGGCCAGTACTCCGGCGGGCCCCTGTTTGACGACGGCGAGGCGCACCCCGCGCTCCAGCAGCAGATCGGCGGCCCGGTCCGGGTCGCGGGTGCCGACGGCGACCTCGGCCTCGTCCCGGTTGCCGACCGCGACGGTGCAGTGCTCCAGGGCGCGGGCGTAGTGGGCCGGGGCCTGGGCCGGGTCGCTCCAGAACATGGGGCGCCAGTCCAGGTCGAAGACGGTGTCGGTGCCGGGCTCGCGGTCGGCGATGGCACGCAGGGTCGTGTCGCGTGAGGGCTGTGCGGACAGCGCGCTGCCGGTGATCCAGACGACCCGGGCGGTGCGCAGCGCGTCGGTGTCCAGGTGGTCCTCGGTGATGCGCAGGTCGGGGGCGTCGGGCCGGTAGAAGTAGAGCGGGAAGGTGTCCGGCGGGAAGATCTCGCAGAGCACGATGGGGGTCTGGGCGCCGGGGACGGTCACCACATGCCGGTCGTCCACGCCGAAGCCGCGCAGCGCGGTGCGGACGAACTCGCCGAGGGGGTCGTCGCCGACGCCGGTGGTGACGGAGGTGCGCAGTCCGTGCCGGGCCGCGGCGACCGCCACGTTGGTGGCGCTGCCGCCGAGGTACTTGGCGAAGGTCCGCACCTCGGCGAGGCCGGTGCCGATCTGTTCGGGGTAGAGGTCGACGCCGACCCGGCCGAGCGTCATCAGGTCGTACGTCATGCCGCGTCCTGCCGGATGCCGGCGGCGGCCCGGTCCACGTACAGGGCGGGGTCCTTGCACAGGGTGAGCAGGGTCGCGGGCCAGGAGGGGTCGTAGCCCGTGGTGGTGGTGAGGCGGTGGACGGCCTGGCGCTTGTGCTCGCCGTGGACCACCATCACCGCGCGGCGGGTGTGGGTGACGATGGTGCGCACCCCCACGGTGACGCCGTGGCGCGGGACCTCGTCGAGGGAGGCGAAGCCGGGGAAGGTGGCGAGGTTGTCGGCGCGGGTGGTGTCGGCGAGGACGGTGACGCGGCTGGTGCTGTCCTCGGGCGAGCCGGGCGGGTTGAAGGCGATGTGCCCGTCGGAGGCGCCGGTGGCGAGGATGAAGAGGTCCACCCCGCCCGCGTCGGCGAGCCGTTCCTCGTAGGCGGCCGGGTCGGCGGGGTGCGGGAACCAGACGGAGGCGGCCGGGATGCCGCGGCCGGGTCCGGCGGCGGCGTTGAGGGGCGCCGCGATGTGTTCGTCGGCGAAGCGGTGGCAGCTGTTGTGGGCGTTGTGGGGGACGTCCTGGTAGCCGCCGCCGGGGGCGGGCACGACGTATTCGTCCATCATGGCGATCACGACATGGCTCAGGTCGAGCCCGCGCTCGGCGGTCAGTGCCGCGAGCGCGTCGTACACCGGCCCCGGGCTCCGGCCGCCGGGACAGCCCAGGACGTAGCGGTGTCCGGCGCGGTGGGCCTCGGCGATGCCGTCGGCGATCTCGTGGGCGAGGGTCTCGCCGAGTGCGCCGGGGCTGTCGAAGACGCGCGGGGACAGGGGGGCTGACACGGTGTTACTCCTTCACGGCGCCGGCGAGCATGCCGCTGATCATGCGGCGCTGCAGGGCGAGGTAGCTGATGAGCACGGGAAGTGCGACCAGGACGGCCGCGGCGGCGGTGACGCCGGGGTCGCTGTTGCGGCGGTTGCCGGCGAAGAACGACAGGGCGAGCGGTGCGGTCTGCACGCTCTGGTTGTCCGGTACGAGGACCAGGGCCAGCAGGAACTCGTTCCACGCGAAGAGAAAGAGCAGGGTGGCCAGGGTGCCGATGGCGGGCATGGACATCGGCAGCAGGATCGAGCGCAGGGTGCGGAACTTCGAGGCGCCGTCGACGGAGGCGGCTTCGCGCAGCGCGGGGGGCGTGGAGTCGAAGAAGGTCCGCATCCAGAAGATCGCGAACGGCAGGGAGAGACCGATCTGCGGGAGGATCAGCGCCCAGTAGGTATTGATCAGGTCCCAGGACTTGAGCTGGTGGTAGAGCGGGATGACGGTCGCCTCGTAGGGCATCACGAGTCCGGCCAGCAGCAGTACCAGCAGGAGGCCCTTGAGGGGGAAGGGGAAGACGGAGAAGGCGTAGCCCGCGAGGACGGCGAGCAGGATCGTGATGACCACCACGACGGCGGCGACCAGCAGGCTGGATATCAGCGGCTGGGCGGACAGTCCCCGGTCCCATGCCTCGGCGAAGTTGTCGAGGCTGACGGATGTGGGGAGGGAGAAGCCGCTGTGGCGGCTGCCGGGCTCGCTCACGGCGAGCAGGACGACGGACAGGAAGGGGTACAGGGCGATGAGCGCGGCGATGCCCAGGATGGCGTGGCCGATGACGGTCTGGCGGCGGCTGCTGTGGGTGTTCACCCGTCAGCTCTCCTTCCCGCGCACCAGGCGCATGATGACGGCGGTGACGGCGAGGACGACCACGGTCAGGCAGATGGAGATCGCGGAGGCGGCGCCGACCTCGCGGGTGAGGAACGCGCCCTGGTAGATGAAGACGCTGGGGACCGAGGTGGAGGAGCCGGGACCGCCGGCGGTGGTGTTCCACACCAGGTCGAAGTTGCGCAGCGCGTAGGTGACGGTGAGCACCAGGGCGACCGCGCACTCGCCGCGCAGTGCGGGCAGGGTGACGGTGAAGAACTCCCGGACGGGACCGCAGCCGTCCAGTCGCGCCGACTCGTACAGTTCCACCGGGATCTTCTGCACCCCGGCCAGGAAGAGCACCATGCACAGGCCGAACATCACCCAGGTGCCGATGAGGCCGACCGCGGGCAGTGCGGTGGAGTAGTCGCCGAGCCAGGCGCGGGCCAGGGAGCCCAGGCCGACGGCGCGCAGGGCCGCGTTGAGGGGGCCGTCGATGTCGTAGACCCAGCGCCAGGAGACCGCGACCACGACGGTGGCGAGGATCTGCGGGAGGAAGAGCACGGCGCGGAAGAAGGTGAGGCCGCGGACCTTGATCCGGGACATCAGTCCGGCCAGGGCCAGGCCGATCGCGACCGGGAGGAAGGCGTAGAAGACGACGAAGACCAGGGAGTGGCCCATCGCCGCGGGGATCCGGCCGTCGGCGAACAGGGCGGTGTAGTTGTCGAGTCCGGCCCACTGGCCCAGTGTGATGCCGTCCCAGTGGAACAGCGAGATCCAGGCGGTCTGGCCGAGCGGGCGCAGCACGAACAGGATGTAGAAGACGGCGGCGGGCGCGAGGTAGAGGAAGGCCGGCCAGTACTGGCGGGCGGCCCAGGCGCGCACTCTGCCCTGGGGGGCGGCGGGACTCTTCGCTCTATGGGCGGCCGTGTCAGGGACGGTGTGGGTGCTCACGAGGCGTCCCCGGCGGCGTCGGCGGCGGCCCGCTGTTTGTCGGCGAAAGCCTGCCAGTCCTTCTGGAGGCCCTGGGTGAAGCCGGCCGGGGTGAGGCGTCCGGACAGCAGGTCCTGGGTGGTGGCGCCGACGGTGTCGTACATCGTGGTGGAGGCCCAGTCCAGGTAGAAGTTCTGGCCGTCGTCGGCGAGGAGTTTCAGGCCGATGTCGTTGACCTGCTCGACGACCGGGCTGGCCGCCTTGACGCCGGTGCCGCCGGTGACGGGGGTGCGGCCGACGTCGGCGAGAGTCTGGGCGAATTCCTCGCTCATCAGCAGGTCGAGGAAGGCGACGGCGGCCTTGGTCTTCTTGGTCTTGGCGGAGATGTGCCAGCCCAGGCCCAGTGAGCCCACCGAGGCGCGGGTGCCGTCGGCGCGGGCGGGCAGGGTGAAGCCGACCTCGCCGTCCATGGATTCCTGGAGGGTGGGCGCGTTCCACGAACCGGCGACGAGGAAGGCGCCCTGGCCCTGGCTGAACTTGGCGACGGCGTCGTCGGAGCTGATGCCGTCGTAGCCCTTGCCGAAGTAGCCGTCCTTCGCCCAGTTCTGTACGGTCCTGGCGGCGTCCTCGGTGCCCTGGTCGGCGATGGTGGCGCCGGGCACGCCGCTGATCCAGGAGCGGACGTCACGGCTGGGCACGTTCTGCGCCTGGACCAGGCCGATGACCTGGCTGGCCGGGTACTTCTCGGCGTTGCCGAGCATGAGGGGCTGGGTGCCCGCGTCCTTGGCCTGGTCGAGTGCCCGGGTGAACTCCTCGTAGGTCTTCGGGGGTTCGATGCCCAGCCTGTCGAGGGTGCGGGTGTTGTAGAAGACGCCGACGTATTCGGTGGCGGGGCTGATGCCGTAGAGGCTGCCGGAGCCGAACAGCGATCCGTCCTGGGACCAGCGGTACTGCTTGAGGGCGCCGTCGGTGAAGGTGTTCTCCCAGCCGTAGGTGCGCATGACGTCGTCCAGCGGGCGCAGCAGTCCGGCCTCGACGAGCGGGCCGTCGGTGCCGTATCCCTGGTTGCCCTGGGCTATGTCGGGGGCGTCGGAGCCGGACATCGAGTTCACGACGGTCTTCATCAGGTCGTCGAAGCCCTTGGTGACGACCTCCACGTCGACGTTGGGGTACTTCTTCTCGTAGAGCGGGACGAGCTTGTCCAGGGTGCCCTCCTCACCGGCGTCGGCGAGGACGCGCAGGGTGGTGTCACCCAGTTCCGCGACGTCCTCGGGCGTGACGCGCTCGGTGATGCGGGGCCCCTGGATTCCGGAGGAGGCGGCCGGGCCGCCGGCCCCCGGAACGCTACAGGCGCTTGCCAGCAGGGCTGTCAGGGCGATGCCTGCCGCCATGCTCCAACGCGGCTTCTTCATGGGTGCTCCGACTTCTTGGGCCCGCGCCATCGCGAACCGGGAGACAGGGTGACGTGGTGGATTCAGGAGTGTGCGGCGACCTTGGCGGCCAGCCAGGCGCGGTTCGCGGCCTGCTCGGCGGCGACCTTGGGGTAGAGATCGGCGGGCGTGGAGGCGCGGTCCTGTTCGACCAGCAGCCAGTCGCGGTAGCCGCCGCGCAGCAGTTCGGCGAGGAAGGCGTCGATGTCGACGTCACCCTTGCCGAAGGGCACGCAGACGTCCGCCCACCAGGTGTCGAAGTCCTTGCGCCGCTCGGCCTTGGCCCGGCGGATGACGTCCAGGTCGACGTCCTTCACATGCACATGGTTGATGCGCTCGCGCCACTGCTTCAGGCACTGGACCGGGTCGCCGCCGGCGAGCTGGATGTGCGCGATGTCCAGGGTCAGTCCGACCTCGGTCAGCTCCAGCAGCCGCTCGACCTCCCAGGGCGACTCGACGTAGGTGGAGATGTGCGGGTGGAAGGAGGTCCGCAGCCCGTACGAGGCGGCCAGCGCGACCGCGTCCGCGGAGAGCCGGGCCAGGCGCTGCCAGCCGGGCTCGTCCAGGGCGAGCGACCGGTCGTCCCAGGCGCGGGCCGGGTTCTCCAGCAGGGCCTGGCTGCCCTCGTCGGCGAGGATCGCGAGCGGCTGCTCGCCGGAGTGCTCGGCGCAGGCGGCCAGCTCGCGGCAGGTCTGTTCCATCCGCCGCAGGTCGTGGGCGACGACGTCGTCGCCGAGCGCGTAGTGGACCGGGATGTAGGCGCCGACGGCGGTCAGTCCGTGGCGGGCGAACAGGGTGGCGGTCTCCTCGGGGGTGCCGAAGAACCCGGGCGGGCCGAGTTCGCTGCCCTCGTAGCCGGCCTCGGCCATGGAGGCGAGGAGGGCGTCGCCGGAGGCACCGTCACCGCCCGCGCCTTCGCCGTAGACGCCGTAGCTGACGGGGGCGTTGCCGAGGCGGGGGCGGTTCGGGGTGGCGTCTTGGGCCGAGGTGGCGCGCTGGGCGGTGGTGGCGGGGTGGGTCTCGGTGACGTGCTGGGGCGTGGTCGCGGGGTCGGCCCCGGTGACGTGCTGAGGCGTGGTGGCGCGGTCGGCCCCGGTGACGTGCTGGGGCGTGGTCGCGGGGTCGGCCCCGGTGACGTGCTGAGGCGTG